>DAOWMA010000045.1 GCA_030643345.1 Spirochaetaceae bacterium | reverse complement strand
GTGAATCGAGTAGTGCTGCTGAGGGATATACAAAAATAAAGAATACAGTTAACAGAGTTTACCCCGAAGGAATTGTTTCTCCTTTTCTGGTTACAGCAACAACAGATTCCAGACACTATAAAGATATTACAGATAATATTTACCGATTTGTTCCCATGGTTCTGGATAGTGAAGATTTAAAGAAAATCCATGGTTTTAATGAATCTATCTCTATAGAAAACTATACTTTGATAATCAACTTTTTTACTGAACTTATGAAAACTATCTAAAAAAAAGAGAAGCAAAATTCTTAGTAGCTGTATTGACATTGTAACAACAATTTGTTATATTGGAAAAAGGTGGCCGGGATAATGAGATTTGAATGGGACCAGAATAAGAATTTTTCAAATCAAAAGAAGCATGGAATAAGTTTTGATGGAGCAATAGAGATATTTGATGATCCATTACATATTTCCATTCTGGATGAAAAATATTCGTATTTTGAGGAAAGATGGATAACAGTGGGAACTACAAAAAATATTAGCATGGTTGTTGTAGTAAATTTATTTTATGATGATGAGGGTGAAGAAGTTATAAGGATAATCTCGGCAAGGGAGGCTACAAATAATGAAAGAAAAAAATATGAAGGAACATGAAGAAGCTTTTGAAATGAAACCGGAGTATGATTTTTCTAATGGTATTCGCGGCAGATTTTATACACCCAAAAAAAAATCTACAACTATACGTCTTGATGATGATATAATCCTCTATTTTAAAAAGATTGCGAGTGAGCAAAAGATTGGCTACCAGACATTATTAAATTCTGCACTTCGTGAATACATTAATCAGCATATTTAGTAAAAAGGGTAGACGGTATTCTATAGGAATTATATCCATCATTTACCCCAATCATTGAGAAATCCGTCCAATCCGTACATCTCTGTATCGTACTTATATTAAAAAGCCGCCCATTTTAAATTAGATATTTAAATTTACGGACGGCTTTTAACTAGTAAAATTACTATGGTAAGTGTTTAATAAAACTCTCAGGGATTGCAGTGTAGTCTGTAAACCATTCTTCAGTGCCATTAGAGTGCTTTCGAACAATATCCAGGGGGCTTCCTGCAGGAACCAGCCAGTAGATAGCGTTTCGTTCGGTGTATGATGAAACAGCAGTAATTGCCAGTTCATCGGGAATATTGTCAAGGCGCCCGAGATTCTCATATTTATCATGCGTACCAGGTGGGTATGCAATAACTTCATCGCCGTCAGTTTCCAGCTGGATATCTATTTTTGCAGCGTTAAATGTAATGTAAACTTCGTATGCTGTTCCCTTCTCAAGTTTAAGATTTTTTATTGTTCCTGTCCCCGGTAACCCGTCAATATCAACCAGTGCATTGTAAGTATCAGCAGGAATATCTCCACCGTTGTCCCAGGAAAAATCCATTTTTGCTTCTTTCCCAGTGCTGCTTAGAGTAAATTCCCTGGGATAAACATTTCCTGCATTTTCTCCAGTGGTCCATTCACTGCTAAATCGTGCTTCGGCATTATCTCCAAGGCTGGAATCCGATTCTTTTTCAAGACGGACTGTTCCTATCCAGTAAGGTCCGAAATCAATGGTAATTGGTTGAACATTTTCGACAGTCTTGACCTCAGGAGCGACAGAAACATCTGTAGGGGCTGAGGTACATCCTGCTATAACTAAAAGCAAAATTGCAGAAAAGATTAACATAAGTTTTTTCTTCATAGAATACCTCCAAATATATATATTTTAATAATATACCTCTAAGAAAGATATGTACACCATCGTATCAATTATTAAAATTACTGGATTAAACTCTTTAAGCATGCAGAAATTCTCTATACAATAAAATCAGCATAATAATAAAGACTGTAGTAATCTGATATTATCGAAAGAGATAGGATAAGTTGAACATAATTCTTTTTGAAAATGAAAAAATACCAAAAAAAATTAGTATTAAAGATGAAAGAGGACGGCATATTATAAAAATACTGAAGCTGAAAACCGGAGATGAGTTTAACTGCGGGATTGTAAATGGTCCATCAGGTATCGGGTCTATTACATCAATCGATCAGGACTGGATTCATTTTACATGGGAAAAAACGGCAGATTCAGTACCATTATACCCACTTACCCTATTGATAGGATATACAAGGCCTATAAGTTCTAAAAGGATACTTCGTGAAGCTGCAAGCCTGGGAGTGGGGGAAATTATTTTTACAGGGACAGATACAGGGGAGAAATCTTACAGGGACAGTAATTTGTGGAAGGGAGAATTCCATAAGTATCTGATGGATGGAGCACAGCAGGCTGCTTCTACAGGGTTGCCGGAAGTTGAGTTTTATAGAGATCTTCAGACTTTTTCTAAAGAATCCGGTAATTATTATGATACAGATATGATCGTCCTGGATAATGTTGAATCAACCATGAAGCTATCTGAATACAAACCTAAAAAGAGAACGTCTCTTCTTTCTATTGGCTCCGAGCGGGGGTGGTCCCAAAGAGAGCGGAAACTTTTTAAATTAAATAATTTTGTTTTTGCAAGCCTTGGAAGCAGGGTACTGCGAACAGAAACTGCAAGTACAGCAGGGATTACACTACTGTTGGCAAGGATGGGGTTATTGTAAGCATTCTGCACTTTACATTCTAACAAGTATTGTCAACGTTTTAGATAAACAAGTTCAGATGGAAGTATTATATTATTTCCGTACTTATCTTCTCCGTAACCTGCTTCTGCCAGGATTTTGAGGTCCTGAAGCACTCTGTTGTCACCATAGAAATTAACGTATAAATTACATCTGATATCAATTTTCCCGGATGCAAGAAATAATGTAATTATTCGCTTGAAAAATTCTTCAGGGCTTTCTCCCTTTTTAGGAAAATTATTGTCCATAGACAGATTTTTTTCATATAGAATAATTTCTTCCTTATCCATTAGATCCAGAATAACAAGCTGAAGCATTTTTGGCCAATCGGAAGCAGGATAATCATGAAAATCTTCCAAAAAAGTGTTGGTATCTATAAAATGACTGATATATTTTCGCTTTTCTGCATTTATTTTTTCATTGGCCCGAAAAAGTTCTAATGGACTGGCAGTATCGTACTGTTCATTTCCCATTTCCATGGTTATTTTACTGCCGTAGTGGAGGACAATTTTCGAGATAAGGGTAGATGGACGCACATGAAATCCCCGGTAGTCTGGAATTCCAACAGTAATTTTTCCGTCTTCAGCATATTCACCGATTATTGACCGGCAGAGACTTTTTGCCGCTTTTAAATAAAGTGAAGAGAAGTGGAGGAAAAATTCCATGAGAATGATTAATAGTTTTCTCCTGGACATGGGGAGGGGTGAATTCTTTGTAAAACTGAATTTGTTTGTTGTCATGTGCCTTTCATAATAATGTGAAAGGTTAGTAGCTGAGCTCAGTAGATGGAAAATTACACTTATATGACCTCTCAGGATATGAAGATTGGAATTCTTGCTTTCTATATGTGTCTTTGACAAATGAGTGTCGTACATTGACTGCAGATTATGAAATTGCGCCTTTACAAGTCTTAGTTTTTCTTCACTGACATGATCAGGGATACAGTCTTCATAGTTCCTTTTCTTTAAACTTTTTCTGCACTCGAATATTTCAGTATCCGAACTAAGATTCAGGAATGATGTAGCCAGGTAAACAAGTGTTTGTTCCGGCTGCTGCATATCCCTGATTGTTTTAGTCGTCTCAAGTTGATAATCAAGATATTTTTCATGAAAAAAACCAGGATAAATTGGCTTAAAATCAACATTGATTTTCTGTTTTCGTAGGAATTTGAGCAGTGATCCGGATATGGATAGGATGGCGTTGAAAAGAGTGTCGAGTATTTTGTCAAGTTCAATAGTGAAATCACCCTTTACTGATAATAGGTTGTAGTATGGAACAGCTTTTTTCAGGTGTATAACGTCATAACAGACAGAACTGAATAGCTTTTGGGCAGCAACGGCTTCTCTGAATGGAAACCATGTACTGTTATGCTTACTTCCATAACTGTCGAGAGTTTCTTCCATCCATGTTGCTTCCAGATTTAATCTACCTAAAAATTTTCGATTCAGGATTTTATCTTTGGTTTTTTGATTAATAACAAAGTTGCATAAACTGAATAGTCTTTCCCCATTTGTAATTATCAGCTGGTTAAATTCTTCACAAACCATCAATAGATCCTATCTATAAATGGTAGGAAGAATTATGACTGATGTCAAGTAAAAATGGTTGATCTTAATCTTTAACCTTCTGTAATAGTTTATTTTTCAGGTTCTTACCGCTGCAGCACATTACAGCACCAGGGTCCTGTGGGTATTCTATACTTTTATTATTTGGCAGGTGTCTTTCCATGAGATAGCCGTACATAAATACTCTTCTGCTAAATGTGGATAGGAGCCAGTTAAGACCCTTATTGATGATGAGAATTAAAACGCCAATGATGGTTATAATTCCACAGAAAACAGGAAACCAATCGCCCCATTTTGTATAGAATGTCAGGTTTTTCTCCGGAAGAGGTACACTGGCAATTGTATAACCTGCTGTATAGGGTTCAGGTGATCCGGGATGGATGCGTCCAGTTGCATCTATATAGACAGTGTATCCTGAAGAAGTGCTTCGAAGCAGTGGTCGCTGATTTTCCACGGCCCGGAAAAGTGCCAGAATACCATGCTGTCTTCCTTCAACTGGAGAAAGAGACCAGTAGTCATTGCTGATATTAAGTATTATATCAACATCCTGTAGTACAAAACGGCGAACATGATCAGAAAAAACATCCTCAAAACATATAGGTGTAATAAACCGCAGTTTTTCATGCTGGAACACAAGCCTTTTTTCTCCAATACCCCAGTTGGAGATATTGAATTTCTGGAATAGCTCGTAAAGTCCTTCGAATTTCACCTTATCCAGGGGAAAACGCTCGGAGAATGGTACCAGACGTATCTTATGAAAAAAATCTTTGATATTTCCATGTGGGTCAATAAGGACAGAAGAATTGAAATTGATCCTTTTTAGTTTTCCTGTTTCCAATGTAACCATCTTGTGATCCTGTGTACCTGTCAGCAGCCAGGTACCCAGATTCTTCTGATATTCGACAAATTCTCCTATAACCTTACCCCAGTGAGATTTTTCTCTTTCAGGTTTTGTCCAGTATCTGAGGTCAAGCTCTGTTCCCCCCTCAGGCCATGCTACAAGATCGGGTTTATCAGGTAAACTTAGTATTGCTTCATCTGTCAGATCCATGAGTTTCTTTAGGTTTTCTTTGTAGTCATGTTTTCTGGGATCTGTATTCTGTTGTACAAGTACAACTGTAGCTGTAGGGGTTTCAGGATCATCATAAAGTTTTGCTTTCATATTCCTTAGAATAATACTCCCCGATGAAAGAGCCAGTATGAATACTGCGAAAAAAATTCCAACAGGCAGCAGACTTTGTGGTTTATTTGTAATTGTCTGTATATTAAAAAGGTGCATTTTCTGCAGGGCCGAATCGGGGAGTTTTAAACCGAATTTTTGGGAAGCATGACCGGCAAACCATTTCCAGCTGAATGCAGAGCCGGCAATAGCCCAGGCTAAAGATGTATTACAGAGAAGTATCACAAAGCTGATACCCCATACACCTGTTACGGAGGCAATTTGTATAAGCGGTAAAAACTGATACTGAGTTGTTCCGATGATACCCCATGGATAGGCAAGAATCCCTATGGAACGGACGAAGTCGAATACGACCCATGCTCCTGTAGCGATCAGAAAGCCCCACTTCCCGCTGGCTCTGATTAACAATACCAGTATAGCCATGAATACAAGGAACTGTATGAAGAATGCAATGGTAATAAGATGAAGTGTTATATATCTGTAGGTCCCATGCCAGTAGTTGATAAAAAGAGCCTGAAGCACACCAAATACTGTACCGTAAAATATTCCCATACCCGGGGATTTTGTAAGAAGAACCAGGAATAGAGGAACAAGACAGAACCATGCTAAAATTCCAAATCCATCCAGACTGACAATAGAAGGAAAGGATAGTGCGAACAGTACTGCCGAAACAAGTACCCACGGCAGAGCCCATGTGGTAACCCATCTGTAGATCCAATGTTCTTTCCCGGTAATGAATGTCTTTCTGTTTTTCATTATGGAACGATAGATATAGTAGATCCCGTTGAGCAGCAAAACAGGCCCGAAACGAAGGAAGGTGTACAATTCTTCAAGGGCAGTACTTTTTGCAAGATGGATCATACCTTTTGTAGCAATAAATCTCTGCATGTAGTCCATGTTGGCACTCTGGGCATGAATATAGGCAAAAACAAAGAGGATCAGAGCGGATGCCCATACAATCTCAGGAAGAATGCCCGGTTCTTTTTTAAAAAGGGCCAGCATACCTGTAAGAAACTGGAGTCCAAGAAGTCCCAGGATTAGATAATCGGTAAATGTTACTCCCTTTGTTTTATTTTTCAGGTTTTCCTGTATATCAAGAACTTCACCTTCCTTTCCTATTCCTTTAAGCAGATTCTCAAAGTTATCCGATGAAAAACCATAGGAACTGATAAGGTTACCACTTCTGACATCTCTGATTGTAATTGACAGATTACATCCATAGTAGTAGCTGAAAATACTGGCAACGGCATAACGCTCCATATCCAGTTCACGGGCAATTTCATGTGCATCCTGGGAGTTTCCAGGCTTAAGTTTGGATCTGTCGAATTCAGGATCTGTTCTGACATAATACTCTTCGATAAATTCCTGACTGACAATGGCATAGGATTTCATAAATGCCATTTCTCTTTCAATAAGATCAGTGACAGCAGCATTTTCTTCTTCTGTCAGACTGGAAGAAACAACCGGGAAGAGTACAAGGCTGGGTTTTGGAATAAAGGCTATGGGTCCTGTGAAACAGAGAACCAGTTCTGTAATAGCAACAGCTACAGTTATGATTCCAAAAATCCTCAGTATTCTCAAATTACTAATTTTTTGTTCCATGGTCCACCTCCAGAAATTTTAGATCCACACCAATAGAACAGCAAAGATTATGCCAATTATAAAGAATCTGTATTTCCTTACTATAGAAAGAGTTATAATAGAAGACTCATTATTTACCCTTATAAACCTTTTATCAGTCGTTTAATGACAAAAAAGTATGTAATTATTTGTGGTATAATGAGTTACGGTGACCAGCAAATGTGAATCTGTGCAGACAAAAGTTGATAGGGGAGGTTGAATTTGACTTTCCATAGCACTCAGGATATTCTGATATCAGGGGGTGATATGAAAGCAGGTTATTACCCGGAGTTCCCAGTACTTCTGGTTGATGATGAAGAGCAGGTTCTTTCCAGTGCTTCAAAAGTTTTAAAGTCAACTGGAATCAATAATTTGCTTTTGTGTCACGATTCCCGTGAAGTGATGCCCCTTTTGGCAGAAACAGAGGTGGAAGCAATTCTTCTTGATATATCCATGCCCTATCTTACTGGTGATGTCCTTCTGGAACAAATCCGGGAAGCATTTCCTCAAATACCGGTTATTATTGTTACTGCTTCTGATGATATCGACATTGCAGTCAGGTGCATGAAAACCGGAGCCTTTGATTACATGGTCAAGGCTGTTGAGCCAAGTCGATTAATTGGGGGGCTTCGCCGGGCTATTGAGCTGCGGCAGTTAAGTCGCAGATACAGCGATCTCCGGGAACGTATGCTTGCCGATAAAATCAGATACCCGGAAGCCTTTTCTAAAATTGTGAGTCAGAATCGACGGATGCAGGCTAATTTTGTTTTTATTGAGGCAATTGCCCCAACTGCAGAGACAGTTCTTATTACAGGAGAAACAGGAACCGGTAAAGAACTCTTTGCCGAAGCTATTCATTCCGTAAGTGGTCGCAAAGGACCGCTGATTACGGTCAATGCTGCCGGTCTGGATGACACATTATTTGCCGACACCATATTTGGTCATACCAGGGGTGCCTATACTGGAGCTAATGAATCACGAAAGGGACTGGCCCAGCAGGCGGAAGGGGGGACTCTCTTTCTTGATGAGATTGGGGACCTCTCTGCTGCAAGTCAGATCAAGCTCCTGCGGCTGATAGAAACCCATGAGTATTATCCACTGGGTTCCGATCTGGCCCGAACAACTACTGCACGTTTTGTACTCGCCACACAGAGGAACATGAAAGAACAGGTAAAAACAGGAGCATTCCGGAATGATCTCTATTGCAGATTACAGACTCATGAAATAAAAATTCCGCCTTTACGGGAGCGAAAAGATGATCTGCCCCTTCTTTTGGGACATTTCCTTGATGAAGCATCCCTGGAACTTTCAAGAAAGAAACTTGCAGTGCCTGCTGAATTGCTGACGCTTCTCGAAACCTATGATTTCCCGGGTAACGTAAGAGAGCTTCGTTCCATGATTTTTAATGCTGTGAGCAGGCAGAAGGAAAAAATGCTGTCTCTTAAGTCCTTTCGTGAGGCAATGAACCGTGAGAATATAGAATTACCTCCACGTTCTGAGAGTGATACTATTTCTTTTCCGGAAAGGCTGCCGACTATAAAAAATATAACTGAAAATCTAATTAAGGAAGCTCTGTCCCGGGCCAAAGGTAATCAGGCCATTGCGGCAGGACTTTTGGGAATTAGTCCTCAGGCACTAAGTAAGCGGCTTAATCGAAAGAAGGAAAAGTAAAAGTGGACTGGTTAAGATTGGGTAATTTGGCAATAAGTTCTCTGGCAACAACAATCCTTTTCGGGGTTATGTTTGGATTCATGTTGTCAGTAAAGAATAAAACCCCTGATGCCTGGTTTCTTACCGGGTATATTGCCACATTGTTTATCCTGATGGTGTCTTATACAGTCCGGATTTCAGTATTCTCTTTGGCAGCTATTGCCACAGGGCAGGTATCCAATTTGATTGTATTTGGAGTAATCTGCCTGGTTCAGTTTGCCTATCATTATGGAGGAAATCTCCAGGATCGGGAATCCGTGATCGTGCTTATTATATCTCTGGTTCTGGCAGTTACAGTATGGGTTTCTCTCTTCTTCAGTAGTAAATTCCCCATGGTGTACGATTTCCAGGCCCAGTATTTCACATTGGAATATGGTCCCAGAATAAGTATTGTAACAATGGGGGGTTATCTATGGGCTTTTATAACACTACTCCGGAAGACAGTAGTTTTTTCACGGCAGGAAATTGCAGGGTTAGATCCTAAGCTCCGAAAAATAAGTATGGCTAAAACTCTTCTAAGCCCAACAGGGCGTAAAGCCCGGTCTGCAGGCAGTTTTGCTTTACTCACACTTATTACCAGTCTAATTGCACTGTCATACCTTCTCTTTCAATCCGGCATTATCTCCAGGAATTCCTACTCACTTATCTTTAATACCAGTTCGCCGATAGTCTGTTTCATAATTATTATTGTTTATCTTAATAATGCATCTCAGCCAACAAGTTTCCTTATTAAACTGGTTGGTATCCCTTTAGCTGTGATTATGGTAACAATTGGCTTTATAGCCAGTGCGCTTTTGCCAATTGTTGATGGAACCCTGGAGAACCACTACCAGATAAAAATGGAACTTGTCAGGACTGCACTTGAAACCAATGATTTTAGCAGGCTCCCTTACGATACTGTCTATGTTCTGCCGGTTTCAGAAGAATCAGGATCCCTGTCATACATAGATACCGGGATACTCTCTATG
>DAOWMA010000389.1 GCA_030643345.1 Spirochaetaceae bacterium | reverse complement strand
CTGGAATCAAGTATATCTGTACAGATTTAATTTTCATTATGACCTCTTTTTTTTAGTCAAATACACAATATTGGTGTATAATGAATAATAATAACACAAAATGAGGTAAAAAGGGATGAAAAAAAACAGACTCATTCTCTTTGGTATTTTAATTGTATGTCTCCCGTTTTTTATACACTCACAATCCAATACAGTTATTGATGAAATGCTTGATAAAGAGAAAGCCGGTTTTGGAAGAACATCATACATGGTGTTCACTGCTGCCGGAATACTGAGAGACAATTCGACTTTGGAGGAGTCTCTTAGATATCTGGGAAAATTAAAATGGGATATGAAGAACAAAGAACCCGGAGAATATATAACTCTTGGTGAGTATTCCTACATGCTTATGAAATCTTTTAATATAGATGGGGGGATCATGTATCAGATGTTCCCGGGGCCCCGTTATGCAGCCAGAGAACTTTTCTATCTGAAATTAATTGATGAAAACGGGGACCCCAACCGTTATGTTTCCGGCGAAGAAGTAATAAGAATACTTGGCCGTCTGATGGAATGGAAGGAGGAAACCCTGTGAAAAAACTCCTGATATCATTTTTTCTTACTTTTTTTATTATAAGTATACTATCAGGACTGGACTTCGGCGGAAGCATCAATAATAAATCAATACTGTCTTATTCTGAAGAACTTAATGGCTACACAGAGACAGGACTGTCTCTATGGCTGACAGCCGATTTAGGTGATACTATTAAATTAATGTCCCAGGGAAGCTATACCTATTCTACAGTAAAGCCCTATCTGTTCGAACTTGATTTTCTAAATATAAAAAGCGAAACGGACTCATTGTTTTCATATACTGTTGGAAGATTATGGACTGCTGATTTCTCAGGATATATTTTTAGTCATACTATGGACGGAGCAACAGCCAAACTTAATTTTCCAACAGCCTTAGTATCAATTACTGCAGGTTATTCGGGTCTCCTTTTTAAGGACTCATCATCTGTAATCATATCCAAAGCAGACCAAAGTGATCAATTGAACAGTGAGGTTATGTTTGCAGCTCCCAGAATAATTGGCGGGCTCGATCTCCTGCTGCCTGAATTATTCCTGACTCAGGACCTCAACCTCTCTTTCTGGATGCAGATGGATATGCGTGCCGGGTCTGAACTTCTTGATGAAGGACCACAGCTACCATCTGTTAAAGGTGGAAAACTTCATACTCAGTATTCCGGAATCGGTTTGAAAGGACCACTTGCTTCTTCCCTCTATTACGACACTTCATTTTTCCTTGGTACTGGAAAAACCCTCTCCTACATCGATGCAGCTTACAGTTATGAAAATATTATCTCTTTTTTTGGAGCATTCGGACTTCGTTACTATACACGGGACAGATTCTATTCGAAAGCCGGTTTTAAATTTATCTACTCCAGCGGGGACAGTGATTACAGCGAATTTACAGAGGGCAATACTGAAGGGGGATCTACAAACTTCATTCCGATTACAAGATCAAATTTTGCACAGATATTTTCTCCTCTTCCTGGAAATATTTTTCTTGCTCAACTTAATTATTCTATAAAGCCATTTGGTTCAGGTAAAAATAAAAAACTTCAGAATATCCAGACTGAATTAAAGGCATCCGGATTTTTCCGTTCTACGACCGGGGAAATATCTGAACCGGGTATAAACCCGTTATCAGATTCCCTCTATCTTGGAACAGAAATAGACGCTGTAATTAATTTCAGACCTTTTTCCGATTTAGGTATTGCTTTATCCGGTGGAGTCTTTCTACCAAATACATCATCTGACGGGGCATTTCTTGCATCTGAAAGAGATGTGGAATTATCAGGAAAAGCTGAATTCTCATTCAGCTTTTAGAGGAGGGTATATATGAAAAAGATTATTGTTATATTTATTTTATTATTTATAAGTTTCAACCTCTATGCAGAGATCTCTGCTGTTCTAAGTGAAATCTCCGGTAAAGTTGAAATTAAAGCTCCCGGAGAATCCTGGAAGAAAGCAAAAGTGGGGATGACTCTTAATAAGGGAGATTCCATCTCTACAGGTTTCAAAGCAGAGGCAGTACTGAATATCGGTCCATCCCAGCTTATTGTAAAACAGCTGACCCGTATGGAACTGGAAGAACTTATCGAGAAAGAAGGTACTGTAAGTACTGGTCTTAACCTGCGGGTTGGAAAAATAAAGGCAGAGGTAAGAACAACTGCAGGTCTTCGTCAGAATTTCAGACTTACAAGTCCAATCTCAACAGCTGCTGTCCGCGGGACCTCTTTTGAATATGACGGTGTTAACCTGAAGGTGTTTGAAGGTACCGTTGCCTTCACAAACAAAAGAGGACAGACCAGATCTATAAACATGGGAGAGGTCAGTAAAATCACAGGCCTTTCCCTTCCCAATGCACCAGAGGAAGCCGCTGATGCACTTGCTGCCGTAATATCATCTACTGTTACTATTCCGGAAATTGTAACGATTTTTGAAGATCTGACTAATATTACCATTATTCTGGATTGGGGGCTGTAATGAAAAAAATATTATTTT
>DAOWMA010000006.1 GCA_030643345.1 Spirochaetaceae bacterium | reverse complement strand
TACCAAAATCATAGAATACTTCTTTTACAAGCATATCGTCCTCAATAATTCTCTCTGATTTTAAACTGTTATCTTTATTGTAGTAAAAAAGATGTTTCCTTCTTATACCGGAAGAAGCAATCATTTTCTCAACTAATCGTTCATTTTCATAAATATAGATGGATTTTTCTATACTGCTGCCATCTCTGGTCTCATCTGATACAAGTTTATCATCCATATCAAACATCTGCCGGACTACTATACCTGTCAAAAGATCAGATTCTTTCACCACTCGTCCCGAATCATTATATGAAAATGTTTTAGTTCTTACTAATACGTCATCATGCCAGTTTTCAATCCTGACTACTTTCCCATCTTCATATCTATACAATGATGATTCGTCATCTGTTCCATACCATTCACTTTTTATTTCCTGATTTGAATATCCATATTCAGATCTGGTTACTTCGCCAGTATTAAACACTCGTTTTATTTGTCTTAAACTGCCATTGTTTCCTGCAATAAAAAGATCATCATATATGTTTATATCACCATCAATATATGTAGTTTTCTTAAGTTGCTGTCCGGACCATTCGTAAATGAATGTACTGACAACAGCCCCGGCTTTATAGTATTCCTCCTTAACTACTAATCCATTCATCTGTTTCTCAATCCTTACAAGCTCATCAGAAACATACTCACTTATTACAAGCAAGTTATCTTTCTGTAAATATTCTATCCGCCTATTCTCTTCTCCCTTAAAATATACTGTTCTTATTTCAAGTGTATCTGTTTTTGATATGTTTATCACCCATAGGAAATCATCAATCCTAAAGACTGGAATTTTCTCAAAAACCATACCAATACTATTTGATCTGTAATACTCCTGACCAAAAATAAAGGTAGTTGTAAAAAATGAAATACAAAAAAACAGGAATAAAAAAAAACTTTTCATATTTAAATTATTTTAAATCCAGTAAATTATTCAGAAAATCATTTTTATTAAATCTAACCAGATCATTGTAACCTTCCCCTGTTCCCAAAAAAAGGATCGGTATTTTAAGGTCCCTGCATATTGATACTACTATTCCTCCTTTAGAAGATGAATCATATTTAGCTAAAATAACTCCATCAATTCCAACTGCATTATGAAAAGACTCTGCCTGCCTTAGTCCATTTTGGCCAGTTGTTGCATCAATAACTAAAAACTTTTTATAGCTGCCCTCTTTGGTTTTTGTTTTTATGATCTTATCAATCTTCTCTAATTCTTTTACAAGATTTTCTCTATTGTGCATTCTTCCGGCAGTATCTGCAATTATAATCCTGTCATTCTTTGAAACTGCACTTTCAATGGTATCAAATATCACTGCACCAGGGTCTGAACCATGCTGCTGATGTACAACTCTCATATTTAATTTATGCCCATGATGCATCAATTGATCTATTGCAGCAGCCCTGAATGTATCTCCGGCACTGAGAACACTGTTAATTCCATATTCTTTTTTGAAAAAAGAAGCCAGTTTGGCTATAGATGTAGTCTTACCAACACCATTAACACCTAGAACAAGAATTATGTTCATTTTATCATTATTTGGTGTATAATCATCAACAATGATTTGATTTGAAAGATACATTTTAACAAGTTCCATAAAATCAGATTCTGTTTTAATTTTTTTATTCTTTATTTCCGTTTTTATCTGATCAACAAGTTCAAAAGATGTTTTTGCACCTAAATCACCCTCTATTAACAAATCTTCCAGGCTTTCAAAAAAAACAGGTGATAATTTATCACCAGCAAATAGTTTTTTTAATCTTGTTCCAAAATTTTTAACTGCCATTAACTGCTCCTAAAGTTTACACACCGGTCCTGTTCTATAAACGATCATTACTTTTTATATAGTCTACTAAATCGAAAATTGTATTTACAAAAAGAGTAAAATTTAAAAACATTCCAACAATATACACATTATACCATGAATTTGAAAGCCTCATCAATCTGTCAGTTTCAGGCGATTTGTTAACCTCTCTGTCATAGGCATATGCATAATCAGAACTAATCCCGTAACTTACCATAGATATTGGTATCGACAGCATAAAATAGCCGAAGGATTTATAAAATTCATCTCTCTTGCTGCTTATGTTTTTTTCAACGTTTATTATATCCGGCCGCATGAATATCTGAATATCACGTTTATTATCTTTATAGACAATTTTGCGGTCATTATAACCTTCAAGTTTAAGTATCAAAAGGGCCGGAGCAATCGGGTTTTCTATTAAAACAGGAGTTTTACCTACCCAGGAAGCTCCAAAATATAAATCTGCCCCGGAAGGGAAACTCTGCACTGATATGGTAATATTTTTTTCTTCTTCCAGACTTACAGGTAAAATTCTTGTTTCAAACTGTTTAAGCTCAATTTTAAAAATCCTGGATATATACCCCAGATTTTTTATTTCAATATGATACACACCGGGATAAAGAAACTGTAAAGATCTGTAAGGAATCTGCTCATTATCCATCATTACAGATATGTTTGAATCTTTAGGTACCAGTTCAAAAGTCAATGAAGCCCAGGGTCTTCCAATAACAGCAGTTTTAAGTTTATTTATTATTTCCGGAATTATTTCAGGTATTGTATCCGGACTGCTTACTGATTCATAAATAGTAGTTTCAGTTCCGAGTATATTATTTTTAATTAAAATTTGCAGATAAATCCATTCATCAAGCTTTTCCATTGATCCTTTTATTATTAAGTCAGATAATTCTGACTTTTCAGTTTTAAATATATTTAAAGTTGTTTTATCGATACAAAAGTGTATTGGAACTGATGATTTCTGCACGGGGATATTCCCATATTCAAGATTATCAAGCTGCTGCTGTTCCTGTTTCACTTTTTCTGCCAGAGATATGTAATCATCCTTGTTGTAATTCCTGGAAAACCAGTATTTATTGTATTCTTCTATTAATTCAGAAAGTTTAAGTAAATGTTCTTTTCTGATACTTTCAATATAGTTGTTTTTAAGTATATTAATTTCACTTTCTGAATATATATGTTCAGCGGCATTTTGTAATCCGTGATATAACATTTCCGGTATACTATTTGCCATATGCAGATAGTTGTCATCTATTCCATACATAACTAACGGTTCAAATCCAATAGTAAATTCATCAACTTCAATTGCCTGAATAAATTTTGGAATAAAAAAGATTATAATTAAAATATAGATATACTTATTTATCATTTATTCCAGCAGCTTTGGAAACAGCAGATAAAATTCTTTCCGATAGAAAAGGTTTTAATATAAAATCTCTTGCACCAAACTGAATTGCTTTGATAATATATTTTTGCTGACCCAATGCAGAGCACATTATAACTTTAGCACCAGGATCATACTGTCTGATGCGCTTTAGTGATTCCAGACCATCCATAACAGGCATTGTAATATCCATCAGCACAATGTCAGGTTTCAACTCCATATACATTTTTACTGCTTCCATACCATTCTCTGCTTCACCAAGAACAGACATATTTGAGTTTTCAAGTATTTGTCTGATTGCATCTCTCATAAATGAAAGATCATCTACCAAAATTATCTTTATTGGCTCCATTACATACCGGACCAATTCCATTTAAGATAGGATTCAATAAAACTATCAATTTTACCATCCATAACTGCCTGTATATTTCCAACTTCATATTTTGTTCTATGATCTTTTACCATAGAATACGGGTGAAATACATAAGAGCGAATCTGATTACCCCAGGATATATCCTTCTTTTCCTTTGCATGTTTTTCCTGTTCCTTTTCCTTTTCCGCTGAATAGAATTCAAACAACCGGCTCTTTAACACCTTCATTGCTGTTGCTTTATTTTTATGCTGACTTCTCTCATTTTGACATTGGACTACTATTCCTGTTTCCAGGTGAGTCAGTCTAACAGCTGAATCAGTTTTATTAACATGCTGACCACCAGCACCTGAAGCACGGTATGTATCAATTCTAATATCATCAGGTTTGATTTCAAATTCAATTTCATCTTCGATCACCGGAGAACAAAAAACAGAAGCAAAGGTTGTATGACGTCTTGCACCCGAATCAAAGGGAGATATTCTAACAAGACGATGGACACCCGTTTCTCCCTGTAAATTACCATAGGCATAATCACCATCCAGTTGAATAGTAACAGATTTTACACCTCCTTCCGCTTCCATCAGGTCAATTATCCTGATTTTATAGTTATGTGTTTCCGCCCAGCGTGAATACATTCTCAGCAGCATATTAACCCAGTCACAAGCTTCAGTACCACCTGCTCCTGAGTGAATAGTCAAAAATGCACTTTTACTGTCATATTTGCCGTTAAGTAATTCCATAAATTCAAGCTGCTCATATTTCTTTGAGATTACCTGTAGACTTTCTTCTATATCGTCAGTTAATGATTCATCTTTCTCTTCATTAGCAATTTGGAACAACTCATACATATCATCAAACTGCGATAAAAGAGTTTCCCATGGGATAAGCCTTTTTTTTAATTTATTAAGTTTACCCATAACTTTTTCCGAATTCTCTCTGTTATTCCAGAAACCTTCTGAAAAAGATTCTTTTTCCAGTTTTTCTATAGATGCTTTAATTTTATCAGAGTCAAAGACGCCCCCAGGTTTCATAAATTCTTGCTTTGAGCTTGTTTATTTCATTTTCAAAATCACTTAACATAAAATTCCCCGTATTTAGAAAAAATACTATTTTTATTTCTTTACAATAACCCTTCGCCATTTTTTTTCACGCAATGTGGTAATAACCATTGTTTCATTTAAAGGATACTGGTACATTCTAACAGAATCGTATGCATCTGTGCGTCTGTCTATATCTCTTTTCAACCTGGCCAGTTCTTTCTCTTTTATTGTAACAGATTCATGCAGTGTTTCAAATATCTGTTTAAATCCATACTCCATAAGAAGATGATTTACCGCAATCTTATTATCATCATTTGATATTTCACAGACAATTGATACAAACATATCTATATAATATTAAGAAGTATTTTTTCTGTCAAACCCTTAACTCAGCTATTGAAGTAAATCCTTTTAACCGATAATTTTAAAGTAATGAAAAATATATATATATTATTATTCTTTGTATCCACTGTTCTGTTCTCCGTTCATGCTGAGGAGTTTCAGAATCATTTTGTTTCAAAGCTTACAAGTGCTGCTGAGGAACATCTTATAAGGCTCTCGTGGATCGATTCACCGGAAAATGTTAAAAATTATTTTGTTTACAGGCATACATCTGAAATAAATAATAACAATTTTAAGAATGCACAACTTATTGGTGAAGTAAATACCGGTAATGAATATTTCATTGATTATCCGGGAATTCCTGGTAAATATTATTATGCAGTTCTGGCACTGGATTCTGAAAATAAACCTTATAATTTATTTATTCCCTACAAAAACATTACTTCCATACCCGCCGATATTCTTTCTGTTGTTTCTCCTGATGCACTTGCAACCGTAATCACTGATATTGCGACAGTATCAACAGAGAACACAGTAGAGCTTAGTTTTAAAAGTTCAAAAGCGGACAGGTATCTTATTATCTATAGAAGCACTATCCCTATTGTTAAATATAAGGACCTTGTGAAGGCTTCACTTATTGCAACAATTCCTTCTTCAAATGGAAATTATACCGATCACCCTATTCCGGGTATTTCATATTATTATGCTGTTATGGACTCGGAACTTGCAAAATCAGGCAGGTATTTGTTTAATCCAGGCAGGAACCTAACAGAATACAGTGTAGTAGTCGAACAGGGAATTTCACCTCTGGAAATTGAATCACGGGAAACTCTAAGAAACCAACCACTTCCCTATTTGGAACTTAACTCCAGTATAGATACCGGCAAAACTCTTTTAAACAACTCCTCAAAATTACCTGTTGAGTATAATTTAACCTTTGAATCCACTACAGCTGTTAATAATATTTTAAAAAATATCTATACTAAAGAAAAGATTGAACTAAAACCGGTAATCCTCTCCCAGGATATTGCTATATCTGAGAATAGTGAAGAATATCAACTTAAAAGAATACTTGAAAGTGATTTTAAAAACCAAAACTGGAGCATAGCTTATGACCTTATTTCTAATCTTTTAAGAGTTCAGCACTCTGAGAATATTGAGCTTAAAGCTCATTATTATAGAGGCCAGATACTGTTTTTTCAAAACAAATACCAAAAATCTTTCATGGAATTCATTTTAACAGGGAAAGAACTGGAAAAAGAAACAGAACCGTGGATAAATGAGCTTTTATATATTTTACATAACGAGTAGTAGAGACGCAATATATTGCGTTTCTACTACTTCTTTTCCAGCTTTACTGTTACTGAAGTTGTCCAGGTTTTATCTGGTTTAATTTTTATAGGCCAGCGAAGAAGAAAACATGTTGACTGGTAGATCGCTTCAATCTTCTCCAATCGTTTTGTTATAGTTTCAACAGGGAATTCCCATAGAGAAAAATTATCTGAACCGGAAACAGACATTGTAACTTTTTTCTTTTCTTCATGTATTGTAATCTCACTTATATCATCTGCTTTAAAATATTTTCTTTCAATTTCTATCTGATTATCTGCATTACCGGTTTTTATTATTAAATTGTTGGAAGTTTTATTTAGTGAAAAATTTATTTCCGAAGCAAAGTTTGTTTCGATATCGTTTCCGGATATATTATTAATTTTATATTCTACCTGTATCGAATTTTTCTTAAAATCATAGGTCTTCAAAATTTGAAGATTATTGGAGATTCTATCTACAGTTACCGATCCTTTTGCCTTTAAATCAAGTGTTTTGCGATCTCTATCAAGATCTGTAAGCGTATATTCAGTATTTACAAAAGTCCCCAATTCCCTGTAATTCATACTTGCAAAATCTTTAATACTACACTCATCTTCAATAAAATGATCTATAAATGCATTCCTTGAATACCAGTCAAATCCGTTTTTTTCATGTTCGGGTCTATGATACGACTCTCTGTACCTGGACATTGTATCAAGATAATTCCACGAATTTACAAGATAATCCAATTCAAATAATACTCCACCCTTTTTATGCACATATGCGTTTATATACTGTCCCTGATAGATATACTCATCCCCTCCATCAAAGTCAAAATCATGATTACTAAGGGAAGTATGGAAAATCCCCTTTTCTCTTGTACTTTTTTCAGCATTAATTAAATGAGTGTATGCAGCTTTTCTTAAATTATTATCATATATACCCGGAAGTTCATTATGCCAGTAAGGGGCATTGCACTGACTTTTCATAATCTCTTCCCGTGCATTTTTTTTCCTGATTTTATCCCTTTTCACCTGGCTTGCTAAATTATTTATATAGATCATCTTCGAATAAATAAGATTACTTTCAGAATACTTTGTGAAATTCTGTTTAAAATACCCTTCTTCAGCAGTACATGGAAAGTATACTTTTCCAACAGCTCCAAGAGTTCGTATATATCTGCCCGGATTTATTGTTTGTATACGTCTTGCATTCTCAGTTAAAAGTTCAAAAAACTTCTCAAACCATCCGCCCTTGCTGCAGGAATCAGCAGTAATCCTGCTATTCCCGTCAATCATCATTGTGCATACTTCCGAATTACCATTTTCAAGAAGTTTCAGAAGTGAATTAACTATCAGTTCAGGATCAGTAAAATCCTCAGAAAACCCTTTATCAATCGGAAAAACATGGATGTATTTCCCCTGGTCCTCAGTTATATAGACCTTATTCAGATCATCTCCATTGATTCCCGCATTTTTAAAAACCGTATCATCCAGAAAAGTATATTCCATCCCGCTGTTTTTAATACTTGAACTTAAGTTTGGTTCCCAAATTTTTTCCGGTATCCAGCATCCCCGTGGTCTTTTCCCAAAGTGCTTTCTAATGTAAGTAGTCAGATACTCTATCTGGCTTATTCTATCTTTATTTGGAATTACAGATAAAACGGGATTATAATATGGTCCGCCAATAAGTTCTATCTGATGACGTTTTATCATCTCATTTATAATTAAAAATATTTCAGGATGCTTATCCTCGAACCATTCAAGGACTACCCCGGAGTAAAAAACAGCAGCTTTTACTTTAGGAAATGCATATAACAACTTTAAAAACGATCTATATGAGTTTTTATAAACTGTTTCTAACTGATCATTTGTACTACCAACAGGCTGACTGTTATAAATACCAAACGCCAGTTTAATTCTATTCATTAACTTTTTGCGTTTCCTCTACCTCAGGTATAGTTAATTCCGCTGTATCTGCTGCTATTATACACTTTGCAGGACAGCTATCCATAGCACCGCTACGGTCACCTTTCATATCATAATTAATAGTTGCAAGAAAGTTTTCTACAACAAATCCACCTTCAGGGGATTTCTTTTCACATATTTTACACCCAATACACCCTACTGAGCAATATTTCTTTACTTTTCCACCTTTATCCAGTGAATTACAGGCAACAATTGCATCTGCACTATAAGGAATCATCTGCATAGCACCGGTAGGACAAACATCTACACACTTCTCACAGCTGATACATAGATTTTTATTAACCCATATTCGATTTTTTTCGTCCCTGCTTATTGCATCCACCGGACAAACTTTTATACAACTACCACGGGCAAGACAGCTGTATTTACAATCTTTATCTCCTCCAAACATGGAATACATGGCATTACAGTCCTCAATTCCCTTATAGTTGTATGTATAAACTGATGTATCTCTATTACCTCTGCAATGGACCTGAGCTACTATCTTTTCACCTGATGAAACAGCCTCTTTGCCCATTATTTCTGCAATCTTCGCAAGAACAGCAGGCCCCCCGGGGCTGCATAGGTTGATATCTGCATCTTCATTAACGATACCTTCAGCATAACCGGAACAACCTGGAAAACCACATGCACCACAGTTGGCACCTGGAAGTATTTCTTCCAAAGCATTGACCCTTTCATCTTTTTTTACAACGAGAAGTCTTGCTGCAATTGCAAGACCTATCCCCAGTATTCCTCCCATAAGAGTTACAGAAATAAATGCATAAAATATCTTAATAAAAACCATATGATCTCCTGATACTATCCAAGCAGATTGTTTAATAATGCGTTATCGAAGGCCATAAATGCCAAAGCCATAAGTCCACCGGTAACAAATGCTATAGGAATACCTCTAAAAGGTTTGGGGATCCATTCTGAATCCAGTTTTGCTCTGATTGTTGACATTAAAAGAATTGCAAGAAGAAAACCAAGACCTGCTGCAATACCTGCTATAAAACTTTCCAGAGCATTATAATCATTTCTGACATTTATAAGTGCAATTCCAAGTACTGCACAATTAGTTGTAATGAGAGGAAGAAAAATACCAAGTGCCTTATACAGGGCAGGAGATATTTTTTGTATTACCAGTTCTACAAGCTGCACAAGTGCCGCTATTACAAGAATAAAACTTATTGTCTGCAGGAAAACTATATCCAGGGGAACAAGTACATAATGATATATTATCCATGAAGCAATTGAAGCCATAGCCATTACAAAAGTAACTGCAAAACCCATACCTACTGCAGATTCAACATCTTTTGAAACTCCGATAAACGGGCACAAACCAAGGAACTGCGTAAGAATAAAATTATTTATAAATACAAATGTTATTATTATTCCAATATAACTCATTACTTAACCCTCCTGATGTCTTCAATCCATGTAAACAGGGCCTTTAAAAAACCCATAACCAGAAGAGCCCCGGCGGCCAGACCAAATACCCTTACAGGAGAATCTACCAGACCCGGTATTTCAATTACACCTGAAAAACTGCCAATTGGAAAAAGAGTTATTGTTCCAAGACCGAAAACTTCACGAATAAGAGCAATTAAGATTAAAGCAAGAGTAAATCCAATACCCATTCCAAGAGCATCCAGGATGGAAGCTTTTATTGTATTTTTGTTTGCAAAAGCCTCTGCTCTGCCCAAAATAATACAGTTAACAACTATAAGAGGTACAAAAACACCAAGACTATCGTATAATGCTGGAATAAATGCTTCCATCACCATCTCCACAATTGTTACAAAAGAGGCAATTATTACTATATATGCCGGTATTCTAACCTTATCGGGAATAAAATCCTTTAAAAGTGAAACAAAAATATTTGATCCAAGAAGAACAAATATTACACCTGCACCCATACCTAATGAATTAATAACTTTGGTGGAAACACCAAGTGCAGGGCATAATCCAAGAACAATAATAAAAACAGGGTTCTCTTTAATCAGCCCCTTTGTAAACTCTTTAAGCACTACATTCCCCCTATTTGGCCGACAAAATCTGCAGCTTCATTTAATGCTTTCCCAATTCCAACAAAAGTTATACTTGCACCTGTTATAGCATCAGCATCCGCAGGGTTTAAATGACTTTTACTGGAAGGAATAACAGAATCTTTTCCGGTACCAATATACATTTTCATATACGAAGCATTCTCCGCTTCTTTACCAAGGCCCGGTGTCTCTGAA
Organism: Spirochaetaceae bacterium; assembly: GCA_030643345.1. GTDB lineage: Bacteria > Spirochaetota > Spirochaetia > B11-G9 > B11-G9 > JAJRQE01. The sequence goes on along the minus strand of DAOWMA010000006.1, from coordinate 8,139 downwards.
TCTTCCATGAGAGCAGCTGCCAGGACCTCTCCTTCAAGAGATATTGTGGTAAGGAGGCCCAGGTCTCCGGCATAGCCGGCACCTGTAACATCAACAATATAGGCATCTACATTTCCTGCATCAGATAAAGGATAGTAACCGTTTATTCCATTCTGATTATCACTTTCAACATATTGGCCAATATTCAATCCAACTGATAACTCACTGAGTGCTTCTTCCAGTCTTGCTGCTCTTGCCGCAGCAATCTTAGGTTCTGTTACGGCATTTACAACGCCGAGAGCAATGGCTGCAACTGCACAAATGACAGCAAGTTTTCCACCCGTTTTGACCACTTCTTTCATTTTACGACCTTCTTTGTCTCAATTCCGAAACGTTTTGGTTTTGTATACTGATCAATCATTGGAACAAAGATATTCATTAGAATTATAGCAAGTGAAACTCCTTCCGGAAATGATCCATATATTCGTATAAGAAATGTAAGAAGGCCGGCCCCGGCACCATATATTAACATGCCCTTACTGGTAAGAGGGGATGTAACCATATCTGTCGCCATATAGAGTGCACCAAGAAAAAGACCACCGGTAAAAAGATGGAAAAGGACATCCCCGTTAAAATAAGAACCATCTGAAAAACGGGTACCGCCAAAAATCCATATTAATAATCCAAAGACTGCAATATATGAAACAGGGATTTCCCATGTAATTATCTTGCGGATAAAAAGATAAATACTCCCAAGAAGTAAAAGTAAAACCGATACCTCTCCAATACTGCCAGGTATATTTCCAACAAACATATCAACATAACCGTCAGACAAACTGAACCCGAAATTACTGTTTAACCATGATGTAATGCCGGTATCCATCACCGAATGCGGATAACCTGCTTCAGAGAGAAAACGGGCCGGGCCATCAGCGGATCCGGTATATTCCAAAAGTCCTGATTTCACAGCTCCCAATGGAGATGCTGTTGTAACAGCATCTATACGTGTTAAAACAGCGGGCATTGTCCATTTTGTCATGGGCCCTGTCCATGAAAAGAAGACAAAGACACGCCCTGCAAGAGCAGGGTTCATAAAATTGCCGCCTAATCCTCCAAAGGTCCACTTTACAATAACAATTGCAAAAACAGATGCTACAACAGGTATATAATAAGGGACGGAAGGGGGCATATTAAACCCGATAAGCAAACCGGTTAAAACTGCACTTCCATCCTGAATGGTATTTTTTTTAACAAGATAAGCCATAGCTGCCTCTGCGATAACAGCTGCAATTATAGATGCAAACAAAACACCCAGTACTCTGATACCAAATACCCAGACTCCCCATATACCGGCCGGAAGCAGACAAATGGTTACCGCCCACATAACAGAAGCAGTTGAACCTGATTGCTTTATTTGCGGAGAACTCTCAATTAATAAGTTTAAATTATCACTCATGCTTTAACCTTCTTAGCTCTTAACATCCCTTTCCCCAGTCTCATTCCCTGAACAAGGGGAATCCTTGCCAAACAGACATATCCACAGCTTCCGCATTCCTTACAGTCCATCAAACCAATTGATTCTGCACTGTCATAATCTGTATGATCTATATATTTAAACAGAGTTGTAGGATTAAGCCCCATAGGACAGGCTGCAATACACCTTCCGCATGAAATACAGGCTGTTTGAGCAGCTCCTTTAACTTCTTTTGATGTTAGAGCTAAAACCCCGCTGGTCCCTTTAGTTACAGGAGTATCAAGATCATATATGGTAAAACCCATCATGGGACCGCCTACAACAACCTTGACAGGTTTTTCAGTAAAACCTCCGCACTCTTCAATAAGACTGCTGATTGGAGTACCGATTCTAACTTTAAGATTTTGAGGATTCTTTATTGCTCCGCCGGATACTGTTACAACACGCTCTATCAGAGGTTTACCCAGAACCACGGCTTCGTAGATTGCATGTACTGTACCTACATTGGAAACAACACAGCCAATTTCAATTGGCAGTGCACCCGAAGGGACCTCCCTGTTCGTAATAGCTTTGAGTAACTGTTTCTCATCACCCTGAGGGTATTTAACCTCCAGACCCACTACATCGAGAGATAGATCAGCCCTTAAGGCAGCTTCTTTCATAACTTCAATAGCATCAGGCTTGTTTGCCTCGATTCCAATTGCCAGCTTTTCCGGTTTTATTATACTGGCTATTATTTTTATCCCCTCTATAATCTGATCTGATTTTTCAATCATTAGATGATGATCGGCAGTAAGATAAGGCTCACATTCAACACCGTTGATTACAAGATACTCTGCTTTTTTACCTTTCGGAAGAGAAAACTTAACGTTGGCCGGAAATGTAGCACCTCCCAGACCGACAATTCCACTGGAGTCTATTATTTCAATCAGCTCTTTGGAAGAAAGATTATCCCAGCTTGTCTTACTTTCTTCCTTGCCCAGCCGATCAAATTCCCCTTCCATTTCAATCACAACAGCCCTGGAAGTCATCCCGTTGGCAAGATAGATATCACTTATCTCTTTAACAGTTCCGGGTACCGGTGAGTGTATATTGGCAGATATAAACCCTGTTGACTTACCTATCAGCATACCCTCTCTTACTTCATCCCCCGGTTTAACAATACATTCCGAGGGACTTCCAAGTTGCTGTGATAAAGCTACAACCGACAAATTTGATATAACAGCATTTTTAATAGGTTTATTTTCTGACAGATATTTTTTTCCGGGTGGATGGACTCCACCCATTTTAAATGTCTTTAATCCTTTCATACTACCTGTTGTTTTCTCCTTAACACTAATTCTTTGAAACCATACCAGTCTGATAGAGATAAATTACTCAACCATACAATAAGAGCTACTACAAGAAATATAGAAATCAAATAGTGACTTCGTAACAAGCTATCAGATACAAAACCCAACTCTTCCGCCTGATATCCAACAAGAACCGGTGAATTACTACAGAGAAGCAACCTGATAATTCCTTTGTTCGAACTTTTAGTCATTATACTTTTATACCAACTATCTGTAAACATATTTATGCTAACATTTTTCTTTATTACTACTCCTTTCTCAATAGAAAACCTTGGAATTTCAAAAAGCTGATCAGTCTCCGGAAAAGAATATTGATAACCGTATGGATAAGTCTCTAAAAATATCATATGTGCTATATAATCTGAAAGATTAGGCAACTCTGACTGTCCTGAATGTTTATTCAATATCTTCATTGAAACCTGAGAAAAATCTGAAATCCCCGGAATTTCTACAGGAACAGGAAGTTTAAAATCTATATCTGATCGATTTATCCGATTAGTTAATGGATAAATAATTATTATCATGACAAAGAAGCTGAAAATAACAAAATCCAGCATATTGGTATTTTGGCTTTTTAATCTGATTCTGACAGGAAAAAAGATTCTATGCTGCTGCATGCGCCTTTTATACCAAAGAATAATTACATAAAATGCAACCGCACATAAATGTGCAAAAAGCGCAAGAGAATAAGCACTAATGTCATGTATGGTTCTCATATTAAATAGCAGGTAAAAAACTGAAATGATCATTATGACAATTGATATAAGCACTTTCTTTTTATCAACAGGATCAAATTTCCCTAAATTCAGATAATGACTGAAGGAATTATATAACTGGGATACAAACAATATCCAGCCGAATAAAAAAGTTATAGAAACAAGGACTCCATAAAACCCGGAATAAATTGCAAATAGAAACCATGGAACTATACCGGGGATAAGAAACGGCCATGATTTTTTATTTAAAATTAGAAGAAGAGCCATTGACATGATAAAAACAGCTATCCCAATAGCCGGATTTTCTTTTTTTATTTCAGGTATAAACCATTTATATGAGTAATTGTCCATTATATCTGTAATTTTGCTTAGAAATACAGAAGAAGAAAAATCTGTACGAATATATACTATTTTATAATCATCATAAGGTGATTTGGCTCTAAATAAGGATGGAAGCTTTCGGAGAAACGGATCATATAGAGGGTCCCTGTCAACATAATAATCCTGCAGCCCGGAAACTGGAACGTACACTTCTTTATCATAGCTGAAAACCTGTATTTTACTGTTGTATTCGGAAACTACCTCCCATTCATCAAATCTTTGTAAATCAGCAATTATTGACAATACTGGTGCATCAGCTTCCAGTACAAGGGTGTAATAACCCTCCCATATTTTCGAATCAATATTATTTAAGGGTATCCTGACAGCCATTGTTAAAACAATGTAAAGAAGAGCTGCAGTTATAAGAATTGATGGCCCGGCTATTCTGTTATTCAAAAATTTCATTATTCAGGTATAAGTAAAATTTAAAGATGGTATAGTTTCTATTTTGAAGCACATTTTGTCAAGCAAAATATTAGAGTATTAGAGTAGGCTTTTACTAGTCTAATACTCTTATTGATATTGGATCTCCCAAAGTGTATAATTTACAAATGATTAAATTTATCAGACATCTAAGTTGGCTTCTAAGAGGTGTTCAAACCTTTGCCCTTGTAGGGGGAAGCGGTACAGGTAAAAGCTTTAGAGCAAAGCTTGTCTCCCGGAAATTCGGTATTGAACTGATTATTGACGATGGTCTTCTTATACGTGATCAAAAAATAGTTGCAGGCAAATCCGCAAAAAAAGCAAAATCTTATCTTGGAGCAATAAAAACTGCAGTATTTGATGATCCTGAACATAGAAGCAGCGTTATAAAAGCATTAACAAAAGAAGATTTCAAAAGAATACTTATTCTTGGAACATCAGAAAAAATGGTAAGGAAAATAGCCGGCAGGCTTCGGTTACCCGCTCCCTTTAAAATTCTTAATATTGAACAACTTGCAACAAAAGAAGAGATTGCAATTGCTGTTAAATCCAGAAAAATTGAGGGAAAACATGTGATCCCTGTTCCGGCAATTGAAATCCACAGAGCATATCCCAGATTTGTATATGACTCAATAAGGGTTTTTGTAAAAAAGAATATACTCTTTCGAAGAAAAAACGAAGTTTTCGAAAAAGCTATAGTAAGACCTGATTTTGGTAATAAAGGGAAAATCAGGATTTCTGAAACTGCTATTGCCCAAATGGTAAATCACTGTATTGATGAATTTGACGATACTATATCTGTAAAAAAGATGCAGATAAAAAATGATCCACAGGGATATAAACTTAAAATAACTGTTCACATACCCCTGGGTGTACAGATGTCAGGGAGTATTCACAACTTACAGGAATATATAATAGAAAGCATTGAAAGATATTCCGGGGTCAATATCCACAAAGTAACAATAACTATTGATAAACTAATTTGAGGGACTGTTTATAAATAAAATATTTGACAAATTCCCATGATACACATAATCTACTAATAGGGAGAAACATATGAAAAAGATATTTGCTATATTATTAGTTTTCTTTGTATTTGCAGTACCATCTTTTAGCCAGACCATTAAAATGGCTGAAAGTAAGAATTACAGGGTGTACTCAGAAATCAGTGAAGAAAATGCTTTATTCATTGCCACTGCAATGGATGAATTTTTTAATCTATACAATCGTTACTTCCATTTTGATGAAAGTAACCTTAAATCAAAACTTCAAATTCGCATATTTCAGTCAAAAGAAGGTTTTGACAACTACTTATCCCCGATAATCCCGGAAACAAGTTCCTCATATGTTTTCCTTCAATATAAAAACACTCAAAAAAGTGAACTTGTAATATATGTTATAGATGATATAGAAAAAATGACCAAAGCTTTGGTTCACCATGGATTTGTACAGTTTATAAAAACATTTATTCCCGGGCCGCCACTTTGGATACAAAAAGGTTTCGCAATCTATTTTGAAAAGAGCCTTTATAATGATGAAGATAATACAGCAATGTTCAGGAATAATCTTGACTGGGCTGTTACCCTGAAAAAATATATAGCTGCAGACAAAAAAGATCCTTTAAACCCAAAAATGTTTACATTACCTGAACTGTTGACTATAGATACATCAACAGCTAATAAAAACATAAATGTATTCTATGCAGAATCATGGGGACTTGTTAGTTTTCTGATAAATGCAAAATATCAGGAATACAACAGAATCTTATGGGATTCTATATCTGCCATGAAACCCGGTGCACTAAAATCTGAAAATGAACTGGCTGTAATAACAACCGCATTTAAATGGATTGATAATAGTACATTTCTTACAGATTTCTATTTTTATGCAGAATCTGTTAAAACATTTAATGAACTGGTAAAAGATGGTATAAAAGCCTATTCTGACGGTTCTTTTGATGAAGCAGAACGTATTTTTATTACTGCCATGCTGCTTAAAGAGAATAATTATGTTCCCTATTACTATCTTGGCCTTATAAACTATGCAAGAAAAGATTATTCCATGGCCGAATATTATTATCAATCCACTATCGAAATGGGCGGTAATCCGGATCTTACTTATTATGCCCTTGGAGTAAATTCATATGCAAATAATAATTCTGAAGATGCGGTTTTCTATTTGAGTAAGGTTGGATCCGGTGAATATTTTAGCAAATCAACTGAACTCCTTAATTCCATGTCAGGGGATATAGAGGAAACTTTGGGAAAATCCCCGGAGACTCAATCTAAAAGCAGTAAATGAGATTTGGAATGAGCCCTCTACCGCCGTCTTTGATGGCGGTTTTTTTCATTATGTTTTCTTGAGTGTATTACCTCACGAGTTGTTTTCTTCCTGCGTATTGCATTCTTAGGGGGCTGTATTCCTTCATCACGAAAGAGTTTAACAACTGCCATCTCAACTTCCTGGTTCGGCGGTGTTATTGGTTGTATTAATCTCTTTATATCCTTAAATATTTCTCTGAAAAGGAAGGTTGTATTTTCGTATTCCTCCGGAAAAGAGATAAATGATGATACCAGGGCAGCAATAAGACGGCCCTTTCTGTTTTCATTCTTTGTTTTTACATCATTATCAATTAAAATAAGATCTTTTATAAAACTGGTTGTATGCTCATTATGCCCTTTCCTCGAAAGTAATGAATTTATTTCAGGCAGCATAAATCCAAGTAAATTATACTTAAGCAACAGTTTGAATATCTGTGCCGAATAGCCTGTGGCCAGTATTTTCATCACCTCTTCTGTCATTCGTGAAGGAGGACACCTTTTCAGTTCCGCAGCATACTTTCTAATACTCCTGCTCAGGGTGAATGTCAGTGTAAATCCTGTTGTTCCGGAGTATTTTAAGGCCCGTATCATCCTCACAGGGTCCTCTGTAAAGGTTGTGGAAAGGGGTATAAGAGATCGTATTTTTCTATGCTGAATATCTTTCCATCCATCAATAAAATCAATTATATATTCTTTCTGCGGATCATAATAAAGTGCATTGATTGTATAATCTCTTCTTTTTACATCATCCTCTATCTGACCATATACATTGTTATTATTGTCTTTGGATTCGGACCTGAAGGTAGATACCTCAATTAGTTTATTTGGGTAATACATATGTACAAGACGGAAACGTCTGCCTATTATCCTTGCATTCCAGAACATTTTTTTTATTTTTCCAGGAACTGCGTTAGTAGATATATCGAAATCTTTTGGTTTTTTATTCAGGAGAAGATCTCTTACAGCTCCACCCACTATGTACGCATCGTAACCGGAAGCAGTTAATTTAGCAGTAATTTTTACTGCATCCTTATCTATGAGGGATTTGTCAATCCTATGATCATCCTTTGTATAAATCCGGGCTATAGCCACTCTTTTCCCGGTTGGGGAGGTTCCATATCGTATAAGCAAAACAATCTCGCTTGAATTTTTAGTATCTTTTGGTCTACTATCATAAAATTGAAAGATATAATAATCAAGGGGGATTGGATATTTGTGTTAATTGAACCGAAAATACTTAAAGGGTTTAGGGATTTTCTTCCTGAAAAACAAATAAAACGAAAGAATATTATAAAAATACTTGAAAATACTTTTACAGGTTTTGGATTTCAGACAATAGATACTCCTACTCTTGAATACAAAGAAGTTCTTCTTGGTAAAGGTGGAGGAGAAACAGACAAACAGGTTTATTCCTTTAAAGATAATGGGAAAAGAGAAGTAGCAACGCGGTTTGATCTGACAGTACCCTTTGCCAGATTTATGGCAGCACATAT
>DAOWMA010000212.1 GCA_030643345.1 Spirochaetaceae bacterium | reverse complement strand
TGCCGCCATCTGGGAACTTCTCTCTTTTAAAATTGGAAACATCTGAAAAACAAAATCGAGACGTTCACTCAGCTTATCCTTTGCATTAGGAATAAAAACTGCTCCAAGTTCAAGATTATCAAGGACACTCATCCATGGGAACAGTTCTCTCTCCTGTGGAACAAGCGCAATCCCCTTTCGTGCAATCTCATGAGTTTTATTCTTTGTAATATCTTCATCTTCATAGATAATCCTACCCGATTGTACTGGAAGCATTCCCATAAGTGCATTGATAAGTGTTGTCTTCCCGGCACCATTTGGACCGAATACACCAACAGATTCATTCTTTATTGACATTGATACATTATTAATAACCTTAAGCTTTCCATAGGAACAGCTTATTGATTCAAGTTTAAGCATAATTACCACCTCCAAGATAAGCAGCAATAACATCAGGATTTTTCATTACTTCCTGAAAAGATCCATCTGCAAGAATAGCCCCATTTTCCAGAACAACTACCCTGTCTGCCAGTTCCTTTATAACACCCATTACATGCTCTACAATGCCAATAGCAACTTTTTTCTCTTTGGCTACTTTTTTGATCAATCCTATGAGCTCTTTTAATTCATCGCTGTTCAAACCTGCCATAACTTCATCTAAAAGCAGCACACCCGGGTTAGTTGCCAGGGCCTGGGCAATTTCCATTTTTTTTATCTCTAAAATATTTAATTGAGATACTGACCTGTCCCATCTATCCAAATCCAAAGATCTGCACAACATTTCTGCTTTTTCTTTTGCAATTTTCATGGACAGGTCCTGACTGAAAATAAATCCAATCATTATATTTTCAATAGTTGTTAAATCTTCCAAAGGGTGAATTAACTGAAATGTTCTTCCGACTCCTAAACGGGTCCGCTTATGAGCAGGCATTGTAGTTATATCAGTTCCATCAATAAGTATCTGACCGGAACTTGGATAAAAAATCCCTGATACCAGATTAATAAGTGTAGTTTTCCCGGCACCATTTGGTCCGATAATACCTATAATTTCATCCCCTCCAAATGATAAATCTACATTATTTACTGCCACAAGTCCGGCAAATTTTTTTGTTAAATTACGAATTTCCAACTTACTCATTGGGTTGATCCACCTTTCCAAAAGTTTTCCTGCCATCTATCTTGACATACAGAGCTCCGATAATCCCATTTGGCATAAAAAGAATGACGATAACTATAATTAGTCCATAAACTATAAGATGACCATAAGGAATATATAATTTGAGATATTCTGAAATCACTCCCAGAACAATAGCACCGACAACAGGACCAGCTGTAGTATAAATACCTCCAAGTAATGCCATGGCAATAGGAAGAAGAATAAAATCACCGCTAAAACTGCTCTCTGGTGTTACAAATCCAAAAGACTGAGCATATAACCCCCCTGCAATTCCCTGCATACCTGCTGTAATTGTAAAAACAATTAATAGATATTTGAAAATATCTATACCCCTAACTTTTGCAGTAGTTTCATTATCTCTAATTGCAGTTAGAGCTAAATGTATTTTTGATTTATCAAAATAATATGAAAGTCCAATAGAAAATAAAGCTGCCCCTAAAAACAACCAGTAAGTATAAAGTCCATTTCCATCAAATATAACACCTGGAAGAATTAACCCGTGAGCTCCGCCGGCAAAATTAGGGACATTATGTATAATTACCCGAAAGATTTCTCCCAAAGCCAGAGTAGTAATAGCAAAATACATTGCTCTTAATCTCAAAATAATCATACCCATGGCAGATGCTACCAGAGAGGTTACTATTCCTCCTAAAACAATTGTTAATATAGGGGGAATACCCAGCTTTAGTGATAATAATACAGAAGCATATGCCCCAATACCAAAAAAACCAGCGAGCCCAAAAGATATCTGTCCTGTTTTAAGCAGCATATTCCAGCTTAGAGCAAGAATCATATAGATAATTACATTTTTTGCTATTGACTGCTGATACGGACCGGCAAAGAAAGGAAAAGCAATAGACAAAAGTATTATTATTAGAAAAATAACTATTTTTGGTGATATTTTCATATTTGTTTTCCTTTATGTGATCTAATTAATATCACACCAATTATAAAAGCAAAGAATACAATATTTGACCACCCGCCATATCCCTTGAAGGATAGTAGAAATGTTTCAGACACTCCAAGCACAAGACTGGCAATTAAAACTCCAGGAAGACTTCCTATACCTGCCATTGCTACAAGAGCAAATGACTTCATGGTAAAGGGTCCCCCTACAAGAGGAAATATTGATTGTTTTGTTAAATACAGAGAACCCATAATACTTACAAGTGCAGTAGAAAGGCTAAAAATAATCAGATAAATTTTATCAACATCTATACCTACAATTTCTGCTCCCCTGGGATTCTGTCCGACAGCCTGGGCTGCTTTTCCAACTCTTGTTTTACGCAGGAAAAACAGTAATCCTCCAAGTATTATTAAGGCCGTAGCAGGAAAGATAAAATCATATACTCCGAAAGTCAGTTCACCTATAGATAGAGATGTAGATACATAATCAACTGTTAAAGTACGTGGTTGGGATGTAGCTATTAAATTTACACTCTGTCCCAAAACCATTGCCAGCCCGAAGGTAAGAATAAGCTGATTAAGTTCAGGGGCTTTTAAAGTATGTTTAATGGTAAGCTTATAAATAACCATTCCAAGTAAAAACATAACAACCGCAACAGGTAGTAATGCGATAAGAGGATCAAGTCCAAATGTAACAGACACAAAATAGGTAAGATAAGCGCCTACCATCAGGAGTTCTCCATGGGCAAGATTTACAATATGGACGATACCAAGTACCAATGCCATAGGAAGAGCAACAGCTGCATATAATCCGGCTCTTTGAATTCCATATATTAGAATTGTAGGCCGCCAGATAAAAATTATTAAGGCGAGTATAAAAATACCGCCGGATAAAAATAAGCGTTTAGCTTTTGTCATTATTTCCCTCATTCAAAATGACCGGGTTATTTTAACCCGGTCACTATTATTTATAATAAAGATTCTACACTAAACTTATCTGTTTTCCCAACCTGGAAAAGGGTAAACAGGTGTGCCAGTACTAAATTCAAACGGCCATATAATTTCCTGTCTTCCATTCTGCCACTGAAGAATTTTCTGTCCTTCAATCCCCTGGTGCTTTATTACCTTAGATGGTTTAAAAGTTATAGTTTCACCAAGTGCAGATTTATATTTGGACTGTTCCATAGCTGTAATAAGAGCTTCAGTATCCAGAGATCCTGCACGTTCAATAGCTTCTTTAATAAGATAAACTGCAGAATAGCTTAAAGGTGCAAAATAAGTTGCAGGTATTACATTAAATTTTTCAACAAACCCATCATAAAACTTCTTACTTACAGGATTTATATCATTCATTGCAGGTGCCCACATTCCATAAAGGAACACATCTTCTGCAAGTGAAGAACTTCCAAAATCAGCTGGCCATCCGGGAGGGGCTCCTACATACAATGCCGGTTCAAAACCAATAGCTTTAGACTGCTGCAGCAGAGGAAGTGCATCTGCACCATATCCTGCCCAAAGGAAAATATCAGGATTACTCTCTTTTGCATGCTGAAGAACTGCTTTGTAATCACCACCACCAGCAGCAGCACTCTTAAAAGATTCACCATCAAAATCACCCATATCACTGAATAATACTTTTGAAGATTCAAATGAAGCAGAACCAAATGGACCTTCTTCATAGGCAAGGAACCATTTATCAACTTTAATATCTGAATATTTACCAATAATATCTTCCCAGCCGTCTACATAACTTCCGCCCTGCTGATAATCCCATGGATGCAGATGGAAATACCAGTCAGCATCACCACCAATAGCATTCTCAGCTAAATGAGAAGCAGCACCAGTCCAAACTGTTAATTTTTTATATTTTTTAAGAATAGGAATTTGTCCCAGATGTACACTACTGGCCATTCCACCCAAAAAAACATCAACATTTTCTACTGTTGCAAGTCTTTCAATTGCTGCTGCACCCTTTTCAGGTTTAAACTCACTGTCTAAAATAATAAGTTCCAACTGCCTTCCAAGAACTCCACCTGCAGCATTAATTTCGTCAACAGCCTGCTGTGCTGCCTTACTTCCCTGCTCTCCTGTAATATCAGAGAGAGGCCAAACTCCACCAAGTTTAATTGGTTGATCGGAACCTCCTTCTTCCTGGCCACCAGCAAAAACCAATGTTGTACTTACCGTTACTAATGCAAGCATTAATACAAGAACTACTAATTTCTTCATACATTCCTCCTAAAATATTATATGAGCATACACCCATTTACAAGCATCTAAAAAAATCCATTACAATTTGGATAAACTGGTCCGGGGCTTCTACAGTTATAGAATGCCCTGTATTTTCAACATATCTATATTCTCCAGAAGGAAACGAGTTTGCAATTTTCCTACCCATTTCATCTGTTATAAGAACATCACGGCTTCCGACAATTACCAGAACTGGCTGTTTAAAATCTTTAACTCTGTCAGCATAGTTAAAGTGTTCCAGACTTTTAACATGTCCGATAAAGGCATCTCCTTTCATTTTTGAAGCATCATCTGTTAAAGCATCTAAAAAAAGATCATCATCCATTGTAGGAGTTACAGTTTTTAATGCAGTTTTTAGAAGATTTTTATCAGAACGGTACATCTCAATAACAGGATAATGTTCT
>DAOWMA010000113.1 GCA_030643345.1 Spirochaetaceae bacterium | reverse complement strand
TTATACAATTCAATTATCTATATTTCCGGTATAAAAAGCAGTTGAAACGGAACGAGCTATTCGTTGTTGAGACTGTCGGATTGTTACAGTGTTACAACTGATGTTAGACAGAACCCCCGGAAAGCTAAGGATGCAGAGCCGAGCAGCTTAGGTTGCATAGTCGAGCAGTGAGCTTGCGAACGACCAGACAATGAAGTTGCGATCAGACCCGAACCCGCGTAGTATCTTCCCTGTGCTATTGCTTCCTACCCGGCGGGGTGATACCCATAAAAATAAATATTAAGGATTTCTATATTTGCCATTGTCTATATTATCGTGCTAAGATAAAGAAAACCATCAAAGTAGAGTTTTTATGAACAATTCAATAATCGATTTCTAAATTAGGGCAGTGATTAAATAAAGGATTTACATGAAAAGTAAAAGAAAAAAATATATATGGTTTGATCTTGGATATACTCTTCTTAAATTAAAAAGAGAGGAAAGTTTCCGGAATATACTTGCAGATCTTGGTTTTAAAGTATCAATCAGTCAAATTGAAAAAGCCTTTCACCTTACAGATAAGCTTTTTATGAGAGAGTATCCCGGAATCCTTGGTAAAAGAAGGGCCTTTTATATGCCAATGTATCTGGGGAATATGATACACACTCTGGGATTAAGGACAGATATCTGCCCTCTGTTTGAAGTATGGAAGAAAAAACTGGAGGACCCTTTTAAAGTTTGGGTCCCTTATGATCAGGTTAAAGATGAACTTGCAAGACTTTCCGGAGATGGGTATAGTCTTGGTATTATTTCAAACTGGGATAAAACAGCAGTTCCTATTCTTGATCTACATGGGTTTACACCCCTTTTTGAAGATATTATTATTTCATCTGAGGTTGGTTTTGAGAAACCCAGTGCAGAGATATTTAAAATTGCTCTGGGCCGTGCTTCAGTGACCGCAGAAGAATGCCTGTATGTAGGTGATAATTACTATGATGACGGAGTTGGAAGCAGGAAGATAGGAATGGATTTTGTTATTATAAATCCCTTTGGTAATCTGGGTATTGAAGAAATAAAAGAGTGTACTATAATTCCGGATATTACTCATGTAAAGGACTACCTATGAAACTTACAATAATTGGTTGTTGGGGTGCATATCCCGGACCAGGAGGGGCCAGTTCCGGATACCTTGTAGAAAATGGGGACGGAGGAGAAAGTCTGCTTTTGGACTGTGGTTCCGGTGTTCTTTCTAAATTATATGAGTATACTAATTTGAACTCTCTGAATAATATTGTCCTTTCTCATTACCATTCTGATCATATTGCAGATGTCGGTTGTCTGCAGTATGCTGCGAAGGTCCAGATGAGTCTTAATGAAAGGAGTGTTCCTCTTTCTTTTTACGGGCATACCTTGTCAGATTCTTTTAATAATCTTACTTATGAGGATGCAGCAATAGGAATTCCTTACAAAGAAGGAGTCCCTGTTGCAATTGGGCCATTCACACTTAATTTTAAGGCTGCAACTCACCCTGCACCGGCATTTGCTCTAAGAATTGAATCCGGAGGAATATCACTGGGGTACACAGGTGATACCGAATGGGATGATAATCTGATTGAATTCTTCAAAGATGTGGATCTGCTCCTTTGTGAGTCCAGTTTATATAATAAATTTAAGGGCATGGTAGAGGGACACCTTACTGCTGGTGAGGCAGGTATCCTTGCAAGGAGAGCAAATGCAGGCGAGCTGATTCTTACCCATCTACCCCATTTTGGGGACCATAGTGAACTGCTTGCTGAAGCTAAACAGGAATATATCGGGAAAATTAGTCTGGCATTTGGTGGATTAATATGGGAAAGTTAACAGGGCCAATGTATGGTATACTTAGAGGTAATATGGAATTTTTGCTGTTTTTATTCAGGAGGTTTCTCCGGCTTTTATTAACTATTCTTATTATCTCTACAATTATTTTCTTTGTCATAAGGGTAATTCCAGGTGATCCTGCACTGGTCGTAGCTGGAATTGATGCATCAGATGAGGATATTCAGGCCATTCGTGCTCGTTTGGGAACGGACGTTCCTGTAGCTGTTCAGTATGGTCGATGGCTGGCAGATATTGTTCGCTTTGACTTTGGAGAATCTATGATCTCCGGTGCTTCTGTGAATAAACTGATTATGGAGCGTTTCCCTTTAACTCTGACTCTTGCAATTTTAGGAATTGTTTTAGGTATTATTGTTGCTATCCCTCTGGGTGTGCTTTCAGCGGTACACAGATGGTCTTTTTGGGATTATTTTGGGATGGTTTATTCTCAAATGGGTATGGCAATACCAAGTTTCTGGCTGGGTATGATTCTCTTACTCGTTTTTGCTGTAAAAATACCATTATTCCCTTTATTTGGTTCTGATAGCCTTAAAAACTTGATTCTTCCAGCTATCGCTTTAGGTTTTGCCAGGGCGGCAGTTATTCTTCGTCTTACAAGAGCTGCAATGGTGGAAGAACTTAGCAAAGAGTATATAATTACTGCAAGGGCTAAAGGGCTTACAAATCGAATGATACGGTATAAACATGCTCTTAGAAATGCTATGATAGCTGTTGTAACAGTTACCGGAATCCAGTTCGGTTATATGCTTGGCGGTGCTATTATTGTAGAGCAGGTATTTTCTCTCCCGGGTCTGGGTCGACTGTTCCTCTATGCCATATATCAAAGAGATTTCCCCCTTATTCAGGGTGGTGTAGTTTTTATTGCCGTTATATTTTCACTTGTTAACTTCGCTGTAGATATTATCTATAGCCTGCTTAATCCAAAAATAAGGATTTCGTAGTGCCAAAAAAGAGAGCAGATAAGAGAGCAGTAAAAAGAGCAGATTCAACACTTGAGATTAGAGACCTGAATGTCAGTTTTATCCAGGGAGAAAAAGAGGCAAATGCTCTTAGGGGTATTAGTCTAAGTCTCAAACGCAGTGAAGTTCATTCCCTTGTTGGAGAATCCGGTTCCGGGAAAACAGTTACTTCAACCTGTGTTATGGGACTGCTTCCTACACCCCCTGCCCGTATAAACGCAGGGGAGATTATACTTGGAGATCAGGACCTTCTGCTTCTTGAGGAAAAAGATAGAAGAGAGATCAGGGGCAAGGATATAGCAATGGTTTTTCAGGAGCCTGCACGCTATCTTAATCCAACTTTGAAGGTTGGTGATCAGATAACAGAAATGCTGATTCTTCATCTGGGGATGGAGAAGACAGAAGCAGTAGAAAGGGCATTGGAAATACTTGATCTGGTTGGGCTTAAGGGGGGGAAACGTATTCTTGACAGTTATCCCCATGAACTTTCAGGTGGTATGAAGCAGCGAATTATGATTGCCATTGCAATAAGCTGTAATCCTTCATTTCTTATTGCAGATGAACCAACTACAGCATTGGATGTAACTCTTCAGCTTCAGATACTTAATCTTATGTTGAGTTTAAAAAATAGATTGGATATGGGTATTCTGTTTATATCTCATGATTTGCGGGTTGTTCATGATATTTCCGACTGGATATCCGTAATTTATGCAGGTAGAATAGTTGAATCTGCGTCCAGGGAAACATTATTTGCTGATCCAAAACATCCGTACACAAAGTTACTTTTTGAGTCTATTCCTGATGCAGATAAACGTGGGAAAAGGCTTCAGACTATACCGGGAAAGGTCCCTGATGCAGAAAATATACCAGGTGGCTGTGCTTTTCATCCAAGATGTCCTATAGCAGAGGAAATATGCAGAACCAGCCAGCCGGAAACAAAGAATCTGGGAGGCAATCATACAGCAGCCTGCCACTTTATTGGAAAACAATGGAAAAATTAATTGAATTAAAAAATATCAACAAGGTTTTTAAGAGCCATAAACTCATCTCTGTAAAGAAGGATGATTTTGTTGCAGTGGATAATGTAAGCCTGGATATTAAAAAAAATACGGTTTTTGGTCTGGTTGGTGAATCCGGTTGTGGTAAAACAACACTCGCCAGATCTGTTATGTTTCTTGATCCTCCCACTTCCGGAGAAATTTTATTTGATGGAAAAGATATTGCATCTCTTTCAGGAAAAGAGCTTAAGTTATACAGATCAAGAATGCAGATAGTATTTCAGGACCCTAACAGTGCCCTTAATCCCAAGATGTCTATCTACCGTTGTATGAAAGAGGGACTGGTCAATAGGCGATATCCAAAAGATAAAATAGATACCAGAATAAAAGAACTATTGGATCTTGTAGGGATTTCTTCCAGTTATGTTAATCGTTATCCTCATGAATTTTCCGGAGGACAAAAACAAAGGATTGTTATTGCACGGGCTCTGTCAATGGAACCTGAGTTTCTTGTTTTAGATGAGCCTGTTTCCAATCTCGATGTATCCATTCAGGCGCAGATTATTAATCTTCTTCTGGATTTGAAGGATGAATTTTCATTAACGTATCTATTTATCTCTCATGATCTTAATCTGGTTTCTTATTTAAGTGATGAGGTGGCTGTTATGTACAAAGGTCAGGTGGTGGAAACTGCAGAGACTGAGAAAATAATGAAGGGTCCTCTGCATCCTTATACACTTAAACTTTTTTCTTCTGCTCCCGGGAAAAATAGTGTAGAATTATTTGAAGCAGATGAAAGTTACAGGGAAGGTCTTCCTGAAGGATATACTTATTTCCCTCCGGAACCTGATTCCTCCCTGCAGCTTATCGATATAGGGGAAGGACATAGTATAGGTTGTTACGCATTAAACGGATAGTTAGATCCGTAAAAATAAGGAGTAGCATATGAGAAAAACAGCGAAATTCGGAACAGTTCTTGTTATACTGGTTCTGGTTATCCTAATGGGTATGATTTCGGGCTGTGCAAAAAAAGAAGTAAAACCTCTTAATTTTGCACTATCAGGGAATCCTGATACACTGGATCCACAGAAGACTTCAGGAACTCTTACATTTCAGACAGTTAAGAGTATCTATGATACACTGGCTGAACCAGATGAAAATGGTGTCATTGTGCCGGCCCTTGCTGAAAGCTGGGATGTCTCAGCTGATTCCCTTACATGGACCTTTCACTTGAAAAAGGGAGTCAAGTTTCATAATGGTGACGCTTTTACATCTGCAGATGTTAAGGCTACTGTTAAAAGAATGCTTGCAGAAGAAACAGGATCTCCCCACAATAAGGAGTTTGGTATTATTTCATCCATGGATACCCCTGATGAATTAACAATTGTATTCAAACTTTCAAGTCCTCAGGCTTCTTTTCTTGCTTCAATGGCTTCAGGTTGGAGTGCAATTCTTCCAAAGAGTCTCATTGACAATGGTCATGATTTTGATTCATTACCAGTAGGTACCGGTCCTTTTACACTGGAAGAGTGGGTACGTGACAGTAAGGTTGTTCTTACAAAGAATGAAGATTACTGGATGAAGGGTCTTCCAAAACTGGATAAAATTATTCTTAATATAATACCGGAATCATCAATTCAGGTCCAGGGGCTTATTTCAGGTCAGATCGATATAGTATTTATTATTGACAGTGATGATATTCCCATGCTGAAAGCAAACTCTGATGTTAAACTGGAAGATAATCTTACAGCTCTCATTATGGTAATGCCAATGAATACAGGCGTTGCTCCTCTGGATGATCTTCGGGTACGTCAGGCAATCAACTATGCCATTGATAAGCAGAAAATACTTGATATAGCATATGGTGGCGGTGAACCTATTGGAACATTTATGGACAGAGGGAATGCCTATTACAAAGATTTTACAGACCTCTATCCCTATAATCCTGAAAAAGCTAAACAGCTTCTTAAAGAAGCCGGTGTTGGTGATGATGTAGAGCTTAAACTATATCTTCCTCAGAACTATGCTCTCCATGTAAAAGCAGGAGAAATGTATCAGGAAATGCTTACTCAGGTTGGCTTAAATGTTAAAATTCAGTTAATTGACTGGTCTACATGGATCAGTGATGTATACAGAGCAAGTAAGTTTGATCTTACTGTTATTGGACATACAGGAAAACTTGATCCTAATGGTACCCTCCGTGGTTATGGTGAAGGAAAATATGTTCAGTGGATGAATGCGGATGCTGCTTCACTGATAAAAGAAGCTGCTATTACAAGTAAATATGAAGATAGAAAAGCTTTGTATGACCAGGCTCTTGAAATTATGGCTAAAGAAGTCCCATTTGTTTATCTTGGGTCCTCCTATCGGACAACAGGATTTCGAACTGATGTAAGTGGATTCAGAATTACACCGAATCTGGATACCTTCGATTTCAGGTGGACAGAGTTTAAATAATGTTTTTAAAAGGAAAGAACTGGGTTTTTTATATATCAGTTCTATTTATAATTTTACTTGGGGCTGCCGCAATTGCGGCGCCCCTGATATCTCCACACAGTCCTACGGACCAGGATATTGAACGCCGGTTTTCTGCCCCGGATTCGGTCAATCTTCTTGGTACAGATAATTTTGGCAGAGATATTCTAAGTAGAATTATCTATGGTTCCAGATCTGCATTGCTTGTCGGTATTGTCTCTGCCACAATAGCAGTGGTCATTGGTATGGCTGTTGGTTTATGGGCTGGTCTTGGTGGGACCTTTACTGATAATGTTTTAATGCTTTTTATGGACTCACTTCTCTCTTTTCCTACAATACTTCTTGCTATAACAGTTGTATCATTTTTTGGTTATGGCCTTACTCAGGTAATGTCTGCCATTGGTATTATTTACAGTCCTGTATTTGCACGTCTTGTACGGGCAGAAACCCTGGCTATTAAAACTGAAAGTTATATAGAAGCGTCCAGGGCCCTTGGGACCCCTGTAATTAAAAGGGTATTTATTCATATTATTCCAAATTTGTTAGGAAAGGTTATAGTGCAGTATACAATTACATTTGCTTTGGCTGTTGTAAT
>DAOWMA010000146.1 GCA_030643345.1 Spirochaetaceae bacterium | reverse complement strand
CCGGGACTGACTTCTGTCAGTTCGGGAATCTGTTCCCTGCATCTATCAAGAATATATGGACACCGGTGTGCAAAAGGACAACCCTCCAGGGGTAATCCTGAATCAAATTCACTGGGAATTGAATGACTTTCATTAGTTTTATCATCGTTTTCTTTTTCATCATTCGAGCCGGATGGGATACTGTCATAGAGGAGGCGGGTATAGGGATGTACTCTGTTTTGGGCAAGATCCAGAGCAGATGCTTCCTCTACTATTCTTCCCCGGTACATAACACCAATCCTGTCACTGAAAAAAGTAGTAACTGTAAGATCATGGGCGATAAAAAGTATGGAGAGTTTGTATGTATCACGGAGATCCAGCAGCAGATTCAAAATCTGGCTTTGAATAGAAACATCCAGTGCCGATACAACCTCATCGCAGATGACAAATTCCGGCTTCATAATAAGTGCTCTGGCAATAGATATTCTCTGTCTTTGCCCCCCTGAAAACTCAGCAGGTCTTCTGCTTAAATCCCCTGGTGCCAGGCCTACATCAATCATTATCTTTTCTGCTTCAATACGTGCCTGCTGTTCTCCCGGCCAGGATGGTGAATGACGATATCCTGAGGTCAGTATTCTGAATATGTTCATCCGGGGGTTCAGCGATTTTGAAGGATCCTGAAATATGTATTTTATTTTACTCCGCAGTACTTTTAACCCTTTGTTGCTTATTATTTCAGAATCAAAACTATTGCCATCTGCATCATTGAAAACTATATTTCCCTTATCCGGGGAATAAAGCCCTACTGCCATTCTTGCCGTTGTGGTTTTCCCGCAGCCTGATTCTCCTACAAGTCCATAGGTTGCACCTCTTTCAATAGAAATAGAAACGCCGTTTACTGCATATACAAATCTGCCGAATGAGGAGAATAAACCAGCTTCAAGATTGAAATGTTTCTCTATATCAGTAAAAGTAAGAATATTATTCATGTGCAGTTTCTCTCTTTGGCCCGTCTATGATACATCTGTAAGATCCGTCCTCTCTGTTAAGTCGAGGTAACTTTATAAAGCAATCATCTTTTACCAGAGGGCATCTTGGTGCGAATGGACATCCTTGTATATCCGCTACAGGATCCGGAATACTTCCGGGGATTGAAATCAATTTATGTGTAGAGTAATGATTCCCGAAGATTGGGAGGGAATTGATCAAACCCATGGTGTAGGGGTGATAAGGATGGTTTATTATATTTCGGGAAGTATTATCTTCCATAATAAGCCCGTTATACATAACAATAATCCTATCGGCCAGACGTGATACAAGTTCGATGTCGTGGGTAATAAATATTACAGTCAGTTTCCTTTTTCTCTTTAGTTCCTTCAGAAGACCCACAATTTCTGCCTGTATGGTAACGTCAAGGGCCGTAGTTGGCTCATCTGCAATTAAAAGATTTGGATTGGAAGCTAAAGCCAGGGCTATCATAATTCGTTGAAGCTGCCCCCCTGAAAATTGATGAGGGAAATTTTTGAGCCTCTCTTCCGGATGGGGCAGGTGAACCTCTTTAAGCAGTTTTACAGTTAGTATTTCAGATTCATCGTCGCTGATTGCCGGGTTATGGGCCTTGAATGTCTCATAAAAAGTTTTTCTTACATTATAAATAGGATCAAATGATCGTCCGGGCTCCTGGAATATTATGGCTATTTCCGAACCCCTGAAAGAAAGCAGTTCCTGTCCGGACATGGTAAAAGGTTTTTTTCCATTCATCAGCACTTCACCTGAAATTAAACCATTGGGAGGAATAAGATTTATAATAGAAGCTGCTGTAACACTCTTTCCACTTCCACTTTCGCCTACAATACCAAGAAATTCCCCTTCAGAAAGATTAAATGAGACTCCCCGAACGGCCTGTAGAATCCCTCTGGGAGTTGCAAAATTAACTTTTAGGTTTTTTATTTCCAGCATCATTATTGTCTGTCCTTGTAGTACGGGTCAAAAACGTCCCGCAGGAGGTCTCCAATAAAGTTAAAAGCCAGGGTTGTTATAAGCAGAAAGAGCCCTGGCATTAGTACCCATGGGTAATTTCTAAGGTTATTTATTGTTGAAATATCTCTGTTTATCAGTGAACCCCAGCTTACCGCCGGATCTACAATTCCCAGGCCAAGATATGAAAGAGCTGTTTCTCCAAGGATGAAACCCGGAATGCCAAGGGCGATACTTACTACAATAATTGATGACATCTGGGGTATTATTTGTTTATAGATAATACTAATGGCAGGAATACCGTCCAGAATAGCATTTTTAATAAAGTCTTCTCTTTTTATGCTGTGGACCATTCCCCTGATGAGCCTTGCAGTTCCTGGCCATCCAACAAATGAAAGAATAACTGTAATTACCATATATGACTGGCCTGAATCCATTGAACTGGACAGAATGGACCTGAGAAACAGGATCATATAGAGTCCCGGAATAAGAATAAAGAATTCTGAGAACCTCATTATCAACCAGTCTGTTACACCCCCGTAAAATCCTGCCAGACCACCGAAGAGTATAGCCAGAGTCATAGAGATGAAAATTCCTATAAAACCTATGGAAAGAGAGATTCTGCTGCCATAGATGATTCTGGAGAAGAGGTCCCTTCCCAGGTTGTCTGATCCCATCAAATACAGGGGGTAATCCGAGTCGGGACCAACGCCAATAAGGTGATGTTCCAATGGGATGAAACCGAAAAGACGGTAGGGTTCTCCTTTAACAAAAAGATGAACCCTTGTGTAATCCCCTTTAATTCTTGCATATTCCCATGTAATTTCATTGATCACGGCATGACCCTGCACCTGGGGTCCAAAACCCAGCTCTGGACTGTACCAACGCATATTCGGAGGATGGTAGCTGAAATCAGCAAAGCTTGTTCCCGGTTTGTAGGGGGCCGCAAACTCCGCAAATCCCATACCCAGATAGAGAATTATCAGAACACTAAAAGATAGTGAAGCTACAGGTCTCTTTCGGAGTGCATGGAAAAAGTTCTTCATTTCTTTGAATACCTTATTCGCGGATCAACAAGGGCAAGCAGAATGTCAGCGATAAGCATTCCTGTCAGCACAAGTAGTGAGATAAACATAATATTAGCCAGTACCAGATTTATATCCTCCTGTCTGACTGCATCATACATCAGCCTTCCTATACCGGGGTATGAAAAAATAATCTCAAGGATAAGTGATCCGGAAAACAGGCTGGCCAGAAGGTTTGCACTGCTTGTTATATATGGATTAAGAGTATTCCGGAATGCATGGGTAAGATAAATACGCCATTCTGCAATTCCCCTTGAACGAAGGGCTGTAATATACGGCTGTCCCAGCTGATCCAGCATGGTAGCCCGGATCATCCTCATAGTTCCACCAATTCCTCCCAGGAAAGCCCCGATAAGCGGCAGGATTATATGGTGCATATAGCTGAAAACAAACCTGGCCGGTGCTTCGGAATAGGGAAAGCCGGGATAAGCTGTTACAGGAAACAGGCCGGTAAGGGCGGCAAAGAGCTGCAGCAGTATTAGCAGCAGAAGTCCGGGAAAAGCATGTAAAAAAAGAGCAATAAATGTTGCTGCCAGATCTGTTCTTGTTCCAACCTTGGATGAGAAGAAGATTCCCATTGCAAAAGATATACCTGTAAGAAAAAACAGGGAGATTAGATTCAGAATCATTGAATTGATTAATCTGCTTTTTATCAGAAACAGTATTGGAGCTCTGCTTATCATGGATTTACCCAGATCATGTTCAATAAAAACCTGATGAAGCCATCTTAGATACTGCCTGTAAAAAGGTAAATCAAGGCCGAGTTCTTTTTTTATGGAAGCAATCTGTTTTTCAGACATAAGTTCTTCATTTCCCGAAGGAGCTTCCGACATAGCAAGGAGCTGTTTTTGTGCATACTTATCCACAATATCTCCCGGTGCCAGGGACATTAGTCCGAATACTGCGAATCCGAGAATAAAGAGGATAAACAGCATAGATAAAAACCGGACGGTAATAAAGCTCAGCAGCGGGTGGTGCTGCTTAAAATCAAATAAAAGGCTGATAATTATCCGAAAAGGATTTATCATATTATTCTTCTTTTAAAAATAAGTAGTTACCATCCATACCTCCAAGAGTATCGTAAAATACATTATCCCACTTATTCCGTACACCTGAGAAAGCAAGAGAATGAACCTGATAGATTACCGGCAGCTGTTCCAATAAGATATTCTGATATTCTCTCCAAATTTCACCTGCTTTGTCCTGATCTACGGTATAGGAGCCTTCATTGTAAAGATAATCTACCCTGGCCTCCCATTCTGTAGCAGGTTTTTCCTGCAGGGGATACCATAGATGAAGGTTTCCTGTGGACGGCCATACATTGCTTCCCTGGGTAGGCCAGTAATTTGAGCCGAGGCCGATTATAACAGCATGCCAGTCATAGGTGGAAAGAAGCATGTCCACAACTTTTTGAAAATCCAATGGTTTTACATTTACATTCAGCCCAATTTTACTACACTCATCTGCAAAGATATTAGCTGTATCGATACCTATTGTACTGTCAGCTCCAAGAGTTAAATCAAATTCTACAGGGTTACCTGTTATATCAGTCATTTTCCCTTCTGAGTTTGGTTTTATTCCTATGGAAGCCAGCAGTTTGATTGCCTTTTCCGGATTGTAGGTATATTGATTCTTTATTGTTTTGTCGAAATAAGGGTTTGCTGTGGCAAAAAAGCCGAGTGCCGGTTCTGCAAGTCCCCGGTAAACCTGTTTTATTATCCGGTCCCTGTTTAGAAGACGACTCATAGCCTGCCGGAATTCTTTTTTACTAAACCACTGATAGTACTTATCTTCAATGTTTGAGGGGTTCTGGTTAAATGAAAGCAGGGATGAACCCAGTGCCGCTCCTCCGTTGTAAATGGTGTAATTGGGATCCTCTGAGGAAAGAAGATCTTCCAGATCTTCGGGTCTGACACTGTAACTATCTTTTTCTCCACTCTTAAACAGCAGAAATTCTGTGTTTTGGTCCGGGACAATTTTTGTTATTACTTTTTCCCTGTAAGGCAGACTTGTTCCCTTACTGTCTTTCTTCCAGTAGTAAGGGTTTCTTGCGTATACAAGGCGGACACCGGGAGTATACTCAATCAGATAGAATTCACCCAGGCTGGGGAGGGCTGCAACATCTGTGTTTACTGTAAACAGATTTTTCATCCCGTCTGTTCCTTCTTTCTCTTTTACAGGGGCATACAGATATTTTGGACCAAAGTACATATTAAGTGTCAAAACAGGGTTGGCAACAATCCTTGGAAAATGAAATGCAACGGATCTTTCATCAATTTTTTCTATATCAATATGAGCAGATGTCCCGTCTTTCATGGTTAGAAACTGACCATTGTACCCGGAGGATTTTGTTTCAGGATCTCCTTCAACTTCATTATACCAGAATATTATGTCATCAGAGGTAACAGGTACTTTTATATTACTGTTATAGGTTGTCCAGTACAGATTTTCTTTCAGTGTAAATACAACTTTTAGAGTCCCCTCAGTGTTATTACTCGAAATTTTGAAGGATGCCAGATTAGGTATCCATTCTCTTGTGTAGGGGTCATAGTCGGCAAGATAGTCATAAAGGCTTCCAATTATTCCCATCGCTTCTCCGTCTGTCTGGGCAACTATCAGATTAAAAGTTTTGGGATCGTTAGTAACTGAGTTTATCCATGTACCGCCAACTTTTCCTGTGGCAAATGGCTGGCCGCCGGGCTTAGTGACTGTTGTTAATTCCCGCTATTAGATTAAACTAATAACTCTTTTTTCCCGAAATGAATTTTTGAAAGGAAATTTAATTAAGGGGAATAAACCGGGAACAAGTTGTGAGTGTTCAGCCCTGCTTG
>DAOWMA010000264.1 GCA_030643345.1 Spirochaetaceae bacterium | reverse complement strand
CCCCCTCCAACAAGACCGGCCTGGGAAATAATATGGTGGGGTGACCGGAAAGGTCTTGTTACTATAAGTGAACCTCCGGGAGGTATATTCCCGGCACTGGAATATATTTTTGTAACTTCCAGTGATTCTTCTTCGTTTAGAAGAGGCATAATGCCCGGAAGTGCTCTTGCAAGCATTGTTTTCCCTGATCCGGGAGAGCCTATCATAAGTATGTTGTGCCCTCCTGCAGCAGCAATTTCCAGTGCTCGTTTTGCCTGTTCCTGTCCCATTACTTCAGACATATCAAAATCCACTGTTTCCGGTTTTTCATGTACTGGTGATTGATATATTGTGGGTTCTATCTCTATTTTTGAGTCAAAATATTGTATTATCTGATTAAGATCTTTAACAGGATAAACATCGATCCCTTTTACGACCGAGGCTTCATTTGCTGATTGTTCCGGTACAAAGATTGAATCCATCCTGTTCTCTTTTGCAAAAAGAGCAGCCAGCAGTGCTCCTTTTGTATGGCGCAGGGAGCCGTCCAGGGAGAGTTCTCCAAAGAAAATAGAGCTTTCAGGGATATGGAATCCTTTTATTTCAGATAGAATTCCTACAGCAATGGGGAAATCGTAAAAAGCCCCATATTTTGGAACATCCCCAGGTGCAAGATTGACAGTTATCCTTCGAAGGGGAAACTTTAAATTCGAGTTTATCAGAGCTGTTCTAACCCTTTCCCTGCTTTCTGCAACAGCTTTGTTGGGAAGTCCTACGATTTCAAAGGTCGGAAGTCCTTTGTCTGCAATATTAACCTCTACATCTATTCTAATTGTTGTTAATCCCGAGAATGAAACTGAAGTTACTTTAAATAACATTTTTATTTTCCTTTACGAGGTAGTATTTACCTTCATTGAATGTAAGATGTTTTTTTAGAGAAAGAACGGTAATATCTGCTCCGATTTCAGATATTTGCTTACCTGCCGATCTCGCAATATCATCAATTCCCATTGGTTCATCGATAAGTATTTTTAAAATTTTCTTCTGGTTTGCATTTACTCTGTATAGTTCTTTTTTAGAAAAAAGCTCTTCGGGGTTTGTTTTTCCATATTCAGAAAGAATATCCCCGGTACCTGTTACTATCTGTGAGCCTTGTTTAATTAAAATGGCAGTTCCAATGGAAACACTGCTTGTTAGCGGCCCGGGGACTGCGAATATTTTTTTGTTGTATTTTTTTGCAATTTTTGCAGTTATCAATGCACCGCTTTTTATACCTGCTTCAATAACAAGCAGTATAGGAGATAACCCTGCTATAATCCTGTTGCGTCTGGGATAGGTCCATAGAGCAGGAGGGGTATTCCCCTGATACTCGGAAATTACAAGTCCGTTATTATTAAGTATTCTTTCATGCAGATCAACCTGATATTCCGGATGGATTTTTTCAATACCGCATGGCATAACAGCAATTGTCCGTCCGCCTGCTTCGAGAGCGGCATTATGGGCCTGGGCATCAATTCCGTACATAAAGCCCGATACGATGGTTATGCCTGCACCTGCAATTGAAGAAACCAGATTGTCGGTGATTATCTCACCGTATCTGGTCATTCTGCGTGATCCTACAACACTAAGGGTTTCTGTAAAAATAGTTGTATCCCAGTCTCCCTTGAAATAGAGCCTGGGTGGAGGGTCTTTAATTTGCAGCAGCAGATATGGATATTCAGTACTTGCTATGTCTATATAATTCACAGTTGTCCCCCCGGTTGCATGGGCGAGCAGGAACGAAGTTCCGACCAGCCCCTTTGCTATACAGTACAGGGGATTTTGACCTGCTGCTTCAGGATTTCGTATAAAAAAGAATGCAACTGTTATTGATTATGACAAAATGATCTATATTATTCTAATAGAGTGTAATAGGGGGGGATTCAATAAATCACAACCAGCTTTCTAATTTCAGACACCATATAAAAAGATCCTGTAACCAGTATAGGAACTTTTCCTTCGGAAAGTGCAAGTGCTTTAATGTATGCTTCTCCCGGATCTTTAATCAGCCGGACAGAGTTACTGTACTGTCTGAATATTTTGAAGACCTCTTCGGGATAGCTCTCCTTGAAGGTTCCGGGTGTTGATATAATTATTTTATCAAAATTGGGGGACAATAGCTTTGCCATTTTTTCAGGATTTTTATCTGCTACAGAACCAAATATAAGTATTCCTTTTCTGTTAAAGACCCGATCCCATGATTCCAGGAGTCGTTTGATAGATACAGGAGTGTGTGCGCCGTCGAATACAAAGGGTACATTGTGTTTTTCAATAATCTCAAATCGCCCCGGAAGTTTAGCCCTGTTAATTCCTTCTATAAGAAGTTTTTTTACATTCTTATCAGGCTGCAGCAATTTCAGTAAAACCAACCAGGCAAGGAGTGCATTTTCTGCCTGGACAGCACCAATTGTGGTTAAATTGAAATAGTTTTCCCTTTCATCGCCTGTTTTAAATAAGACTTTTGTACCATTCGCAGTAACTACTATATCAGAACTGTCTATCTTATCATCAAGAAATACTAATGGGGCTTTCATTATTTGTGCTTTATCTTTAATGACACTGGCTGATACCTCTATCTGTTTCCCTGAAAAAACTGGTGTTTTGAACTTTATAATACCTGCTTTTTCAGAAGCAATTTTTTCTATAGTATTCCCAAGTATATCTGCATGTTCCATTTCAATATGAGTTATAACTGAGGCGGCAGGTGTAATTACGTTTGTTGCATCCAGACGTCCGCCAATACCTGTCTCTATTACGGCCCAGGTACATCCTGTTTTCTTAAATATCATAAATGCCATAAGTGTAAGAAGTTCAAAGGTTGTCGGTTCGCTGCTTCCTGTTTCATCATCCAGAATAAAAGTTTTTATACCTTCTGCAATCTCAGATCCGGTATCAATGTAGATTCTGTTTACAAAAAAATTACCCCCAAGGGAAATACGCTCTCTGTAATCACTTATGTGGGGAGAAGAATAGAGACCTGTTTTTTCCCCTGCAGCATTAAGGGCAGATGCCAGAAACATTGCTGTGGAACCTTTACCCTTTGAACCTGCTATGTGGATGATTTTTAAAGATTTTTCGGGATTCCCAAAGTGTTTTAAGAGCCCTTTCATTCTGTCCAGACGATAATCACGAATTGTTTGCTTTTTTGATCTTTCGAAATTTATAAAAGAACCAATAAAATCAAAAGCATCGTCTGTTGTTTGGAAATCTATACTCAATTTACGGTTTCTCCCTTAGCTTGAGAGCATTCCCATGGGTCACAAACCCTTCATAATCTGCAATTGTAATTACATGGTCCTTAAAATCTTCATATCCGTTTTTATCTACGTATACTACAGAGGAGTATTTGATAAAATCCCTTACAGAGACTGCAGAATAGGTTCTGGCATTTCCCCCTGTGGGTAATACAGCGTTTACACCGGTTACATAGTTTGCAGCGGAAAACGGGATGTCCTCTCCCAGAAGTATTTCTCCTGCATTTTTTATTAGAGAGAGAGTAGAAAAAGGTTCATTTGTTTTCAACTGCAGGTGCTCAGGAGCAAATGAGTTAACAAGTTCTGCTCCTTTTTCTATACTATCTACCAGAAAAATAGCACCATAACCAGTAAAAACATCAGAAACAAAGGTTTTTCGGGGTTCACTTAAATCGGAAATTAATTCTTCAATGTAATCTGCTGTTTTTTCTGCGGTATCAACAGATGTCGTAACAAGAACTGCAGACGAATCAGAACCATGTTCTGCTTCAACAAGAAGATCCAGAGCAAGTTTCCATGGATCAGCATCTCCATCTGCAAGGATAACTGATTCACTGGGTCCTGCAGGCAGTCCAACATCCACAGTTCCGTAAAGGATACGTTTTGCAGCTGTGACGTACATAGATCCCGGCCCTGTAATCTTATGGACTGCTTTGATACTTTCAGTTCCATAGGCAAGGGCTGCAATCCCATGAGCACCACCAACACGGTAAACTTCATCAACTCCGCAGAGTT
>DAOWMA010000062.1 GCA_030643345.1 Spirochaetaceae bacterium | reverse complement strand
TCCTAACAAATCACCATTTTTTACTGCATTCAATAAAGATTCGTTTTGTTTTGCAGTTTGTCTCTTTGCTTCTATTTTTTTAAAAAAATTTAAGCCCATAATCTACCTCCTTATTCCCATAAAAAATACTCATTGCAGCACTACAGCCTAATATGCTTTGTTGCACCCCGATTGTGTAGTAGAAAATGTTCAAATTTTTTCTCCAACTACCCAATATCCCTTAAAAGAACTAATAGCTTTGTCAAAAAAGTATCAGGTAAGGATTATGCCCGGGCATGTGGAGCGCTACAATCCTGTTACCCTGGATGCTGCCGAAGCTGTTAAATACCGAATGTATGGAAAGGTTGTAAGTTACAGTTTTCTCAGAGCAAGCTCAAAACCGGAAAGGGTGAGTGATAGCCTGATTATAGATAAACTTATTCATGATCTGGATCTTGTGCAGTGTATTTTCGGTAAATATAAAATAGCGGATATTAAGATAAATAAAGTTCAGGGTGAAATTATGGAGTGTACTGTTTTTACCACTCATAAAAAAGGATATCAGGGGGAAATTGTTTCTTCATGGCTGTCTTTGGAAAAAACACGTAAGGTAATAATTAACTTTGAGCGAGGCAGTATGGATGGTGATCTGATTGAGAAGAAAATTGATGTTGACCGTTATATGGAATTGTCAAAACAGATTTCAGGATACAGGAATAATCAGATTAAAGATCAGCTTGTAGATTTTATTGCATTTAAAAACAAACTGATAAAAACCCTTGTTAATATGAAGGATGCTTTGCAGGCAGCCTATTCGATAGATGAAATAAACAGGAAAATTGAGAATGAGATTTAAAACAGGAATATTACTGGACAGCCTTCAGATGCCATTTGAAGATGCTCTTAGGGTTGCATATGATGCTGGAGTTGATGGGATACAGTTTTATGCTGCATCCCATCATATGGCATCTGTGGATTTTGATTATAAATCTGCAAAATCTTTACATAAAAAAGTGGGGAAATATGGTCTTGAAATATCCTCATTATGTGGTGATCTTGGAGGTCATGGCTTTGAGATAAGAGATGAGAATTCGTATAAAATAAAAAAAACAAAAAATATTATCGATTTTGCCAGTGAGCTGGAAACTGGGATTATTACGACCCACATTGGAGTTGTATTAGATAATGACGCTGAACATAATCAAATCATGGGTGAGGCATTGCAGGATATTTGCAGGTATGCAGAAAAAGCGGGAGTTTATATTGCAATTGAGACCGGACCTGAAAAATCTGAACTCTTAAAAAAGTTTATTAATGAAACAGGAGAGAAAAATTTAAAGGTAAATTTTGATCCTGCAAACCTGGTTATGGTACAGGGAGAAAATCCTGCTAAGGCGGTATTTACCCTTAAAGATTATATTGTTTATACCCATGCAAAAGATGGGCGGATGATTAACCGGTGTGACCCTGTAATAATATACAATGCTTTTGCCGAAGGAGATCCTGACAATATAAATATAGATAACTACTTTGTTGAACTTCCTCTGGGCAGGGGAGATGTTAATTTTCCCGAATATCTGAAAGCTCTGGAAGAGATTGAATATTCAGGTTATCTTACAATTGAGAGGGAAGCAGGAAATACCAGAATTAATGATATTACAGAGGGAGTAAATTTTTTAAATCAGATACCGGGCAATTATTAGGAGTTTCATATTATGGTTAAAAGAGTTTTAGCCCTCCATTGTCATCCTGATGATATAGAATTTATGATGGCGGGAACTCTGTTCCTGTTAAAAAAAGCTGGTTGTGAGCTCCATTATATGAATTTTGCCAATGGATGTTATGGAAGTGCTGTGTATTCCAGGGAGGAAGCAATACATGTGCGTAGAAAGGAGGCAATAAATGCAGCTGCATTTATTGGTGCAGAATTCCATGATAGTTTAGCAGATGATCTGAATGTTTTTTATGATCAGGATCTTATTAAAAAAACAATGGCTGTTATAAGGCAGATAAAACCTGGTATACTGCTGCTTCCCTCGCCGGAAGAATATATGGAAGACCATATGAATACTTGCAGAATAGGGGTCACTGCCGCCTTTTGCAGAGGAATGCCCAATTATCCCTCGATTCCCGAAGTACCCGCGATCGGTAATGAGATGGCAGTTTACCATTCTATGCCCTACGGTTTGACTGATGGACTGCGTCGAAAGATAATACCCGATTTCTATATAGATATCGAAAGTATTATGGATGAAAAAACAAAGATGCTTGGTTTTCACAAGAGCCAGAAAGAGTGGCTTGATGAAAGTCAGGGGATCGATTCCTATTTAAAAACAATGCAGAAGATGAGTGCAGAAATGGGGAAAAATTCTGGAAAATACAGATATGCAGAGGGTTGGAGGAGACATTCCCATCTGGGTTTTTCTTCGAAAGAGATTATGCCTCTGGAAGAGATTTTATGTAATTATCCAGAGCAGGTTAAGTAGCTCTGTGTTATCTGTCGTAAATTTTATCCAGCAGCATATTGATTTTCATCCCGGTTTCTCCTGTAATTGCCGGTTGTTTGTTTTTCAGGATTGATTCTACAAAGTTATCAACTAATGGTTGATGGAAATTTTTATGATTAGGATGTTTCTCTGTACGCGTTCCTTTAGCAGTTTTTATTATCATCGTCCCCTCATTCAATACCGGTACATGTATTGACCCTTTGCTTCCAAAGATATCAAGGGTGTCCTGTGGTTCCAACACTCCGTGAGAAGAAACAAGAACAGCAGTCGCTCCACTTTCAAATACAAAGTGGACTGTAGCCGTGTCTTCAACTTCTCTCTTATAAACAATATTATTTAAAAAGCTGGTTATCTTCTTTACCGGACCTGCGATATTGGTAAATATTTCTATTCGGTGACAACCCATATCCATCATGGGACCGCCTCCGGCTAACTCTTTTTGTAGAAACCAGTACCGGGGAGCACCGGGAGGAAGATTGAAATTTTCGAAGTTATTAGCCTGAATGTTAACTATCTGTCCTATTTCGCCAGATCCAATTATCTCTTTTATCCTGTTAACCGGTGGAAACAGATGTCTGTAGTATGCAATCCCAAGATTTACTCCGTTTGCAGTACATGCATCCATCATTTTTCTGCATTCTGATGCGTTAAGGGCCATAGGTTTTTCGCAAAGTACATGCTTTCCTGCCTCTGCAGCAGCGATTGTCTGCTCTGCATGCAAATAAACGGGTGTTGCAACGTATACGCTATTTATTTCTTCATCTACTACCAGTTCCTGCCATTTTGATGTCCATTTTTCAACTCCGAATTCTCCGGCAAAGCTTTCTGCTTTACCTGAATCTGCACGGTTTACAGAAACTAAAGTTGAGTTTGCTGCATTTTGTATAGCCGGTACAACACTCTTCCGCGCAATATCTCCGCAGCCTATCAATCCCCATTTAACTTTATTCATAGATATCTTCTCCTTATGTATTTAATTATACACTATTTAATTTAAAAGTGGAAAAATAATGTTTTGTCGTTTATACTTTTTGTATGGATACATTAACTAATTTTCTGGATGTTTTTTTCAGCTTTAAACCTTATGTGATGCTTCCTCTTTTTATGCTTATAATTGCATTTATTGTAAGAATGAAGATTTTTGCCGCCTTTCAATCTGCATTAAAACTGGCTGTGGGGTTTGCCGGTGTTTTTATTGTGTTTGCGTTTTTTGTTGACAATATTAAGCCTGCAGTAGAGTCAATCATGATAGTACGGGGGCTTAATTTTCCTGTTCTTGATGTGGGATGGCCTCCTCTGGCTGCAATTACCTGGGGATCACCTATTGCACCTATCTCAATACCCCTTATAATTGTGATAAATATTGTTATGATCGCAACGAATACAACAAAAACTGTCTATATCGATATGTGGAATTTCTGGCACCTTGCGCTTATGGGAGCGTTTGTCTTAAGTTCAACGGATAGTTTTCTTCTGGGGATGCTTGCGGTTGCCCTTATAACTGTCTACAACATAAAAATGGCTGACTGGACTGCTCCGCATGTGGAACTTGAAGGTGGATTACCAGGTGTTACTATATCCCCCATTTCAGTTGTAGGACTTCTTCCTTTTTTTGTAACCATGGACTATATCTATGATAGGATACCAGGATTTAAGAATCTAAAGTACAACCCTGAAAAGGATGGTGGTTCTATTGGACTTCTTGGAGAACCAATGATTATTGGTGTTATTATAGGGCTGCTGCTTGGTGCTGCAGCCGGCTATTCTGTAAAACTGGTTCTTGAGTTAAGCATCCATCTGGCAGCAGTTATGTTTCTCCTTCCTAAATGCGGTGGGCTTATCGGTGAGGGAATAACCCCTGTCTCACAGGCATTAAAAGAATGGATTCAAAGCCGTTTTCCAAAGAAGCATGAACTGTATGTTGCTGTGAATCCCGAAATTTTAATGAGTAATAAATCTGTTATGATATCAGGACTGGTATTGATGCCTATTTCTCTCGCAATAGCTCTTATCCTTCCTGGGAACAGAGTCCTTCCTCTTGGGGATCTTCCTAATCTGATTTCCATAACTGCAGTAACTGTTCTTGTAAGCAGGGGCAATGTTATAAGAAGCATAGCTACAGGAATCCCTATTGTAGTAACCTTTCTCCTTATTTCATCCAAACTTGCAGGTTTGATTACCACGCTGTCTGCTGAAACAGGAATTACCTTCGGGGCAGGTCAGGAGATAACGGCCTTTACAGATGGAGGAAACCATA
The DNA here is from genome assembly GCA_030643345.1 of Spirochaetaceae bacterium. Classification (GTDB taxonomy): domain Bacteria; phylum Spirochaetota; class Spirochaetia; order B11-G9; family B11-G9; genus JAJRQE01. The sequence continues at coordinate 3,849 of DAOWMA010000062.1, read as the reverse complement.
TCCGGTTTTATTTCCTCTATCTCTTTCAGGGTAATTGGATTGCCATAGCTATTATTCCTGTGGTATTGGGAATGATGTATTTAAGTTATCATAAAGCTTCTGTATTACGAAAGTCAGGGGAATGATAATGGATAAAAGAGAAAATTTACTACGTACAATAAGATTTGAAACTCCCGAATACATTCCAATGGATTTTGTAATAAATGATGCATGCTGGAATTATTACGACCATAATGTTCTATTCGATCTGATGGAGTCCCATCCCCTGCTCTTTCCGGATTTTGAACGTCCGATGAGTAACTATAAGCCTCAGTATCTGATCAATGCTCTTGCGGATAAACCATACACCGACCCCTGGCAGTGTGTCTGGAAAACTGCAGAAGACGGAATTACCGGAGCAGTTCATGGGCACCCTCTGTTATCATGGGACAGTTTTGCCAATTACAGAGCACCTGATCCGTTAAAAACTGACGGAACCTATCCGATAAACTGGAATGTACTGTCTGAAGAGATAAAAGCGGCAAAAGCGGCCGGGCAGTTTACTATAGGCGGATTACCCCATGGGCATACTTTTTTAAGGATTCAGGATATCCGGGGCTATGAAAACTTTATTTTTGACATGGTAGATGAAGTACCGGAGATTTTTAAGCTGATTGAGATGGTTGAAGAGTTTAATCTTGCCTACATAAATAAATGGATGGAACTTGGACCCGATATGATAAGTTTCCCGGAAGATTTGGGAATGCAGGTTGGCCCGATGCTTTCACCGGACCAATTCAGGAAATATATCAAGCCAGGTTATCAGCGCTTGATGCAGCCGGTCAGAGATAAGGGCATTATTGTTCATATGCACTCTGACGGTGATATCCGTACTCTTGCGGATGATCTGATCGATGGAGGCGTCGAAGTAATAAATCTTCAGGACCTTGTGAATGGTATTGACTGGATTGCAGATAAGTTTGCAGGTAAGGTCTGTGTCGATCTTGATATTGACCGGCAGAATATAACCTTCTCAGGTACTTCTGCTCAAATTGATACTTTGATACGAAAGGAAGTCGAAAAAATCGGAGGTAAACAAGGCGGAATGATGATGATCTATGGCCTATATCCTGGTGTACCCCCGGAAAATGTTTCTGCATTGATGGATGCAATGGAACGGTATAGCTTCTTTTACAGTTAATAATTATGGGGACGCGATATGACCAATCTTGAAGAAAAACTTGATGTCCTGGCTTTGGATAGAAAATTCAAAGATAATGTTACCAGGTGGGAGAAAATAGCTTCTAAAGAGGGTATTTATGAGGATATCCCGGAAGATGTTTTTCCTGTAATAAAAAATACTCTTGCTGCAAAGGGGATAACGCGACTCTACTCCCATCAGGCGGAGAGTTTTAACTGTGTAACTGCAGGTGAGAATATTGTGGTTGTAACTCCTACAGCCAGTGGTAAATCACTTTGCTACAATCTTCCTGTTCTTCAAAAACTAATAGAAAATCCTGAAGAAAGGGCCTTGTATCTGTTTCCAACAAAAGCACTGAGCCAGGACCAGCAGTCGGAGTTAAATGAAATTATTCTGGGAGGAGAAATCCCTGTTAAGGTTTCTACATACGATGGGGACACACCTGCTTCTGTTAGAGTTTCTGCAAGGGAATCGGGGCGAATAGTAATAAGTAATCCCGATATGCTTCACTCCGGGATACTTCCAAATCATCCCAAATGGATAAAGTTTTTAAGTAATTTAAAATATGTTGTTATAGATGAAGTCCATGTATACAGAGGTATTTTTGGTTCCCATATGACCAATGTTATAAGACGTCTAAAAAGGATTGCAAAATTTTATGGTTCTGATCCGGTTTTTATATGCTGTTCTGCAACTATTAGTAATCCCCTGGAACTGGCAAGTCAGATAGTTGAGTCCGATCTAAAACTTATTGATAAAAGCGGGGCCCCTGCAGGAGAGAAACATATAGTTCTGTACAATCCCCCTCTTGTTGATCCTGTACAGGGTATTCGAAGAGGTGTCGTCCTGGAATCAAGTAAAATAGCCACAAAATTTCTTGGCAGTAAAATTAAAACTATTGTATTTGCAAGGTCCAGAGTAAGAACTGAGCTGATTGCATCCTATATAAATAAAAATTTAAGAAATCACTACAATGAAAATAAAAAAATACGGGTTGAGGCATACAGGGGAGGGTATCTTCCCAGGGAAAGAAGGGCTATAGAGAAAGGTTTGCGTACCGGAGAAATACAGGGTGTTGTATCAACAACTGCTCTTGAACTTGGAATTGATATAGGTGGGCTGGATTTGGCTGTACTGGCTGGATTTCCCGGATCGATCTCCTCTGTCTGGCAGCAGGCTGGAAGGGCAGGTCGACGGAATACCTTGTCTGCAGCAGTTATAATTGCATCGGCCTCTCCTGTAGACCAGTATCTTGTAAAAAATCCTGACTACTTTTTCAAACGCAGTCCCGAATCCGCCTGGGTAAATCCCGATAATATATTTATACTTCTGGACCATCTTAAATGTGCTGTTTTTGAACTGCCTTTTCAGGATTCAGATGAATTCTCCGGTCCTGTTGCAGATTTTATGTCTTATCTGGAGGAGGAAGGTGTTGTCCGTTTGTCTGAAGGAAGCTGGTACTGGGCAGACAGATCGTATCCTGCAGAACAAATAGGTCTGAGATCTGCTTCTCCTGACAATATCGTTATAATTAATACTACCAAAGGGAAAAATGAGGTAATTGGTGAAATGGACCTTCCTTCTGCAAAGGAGCTCCTTTTCCAAAATGCTGTCTACATACATCGGGGAGGCCAGTATCTGTCTAAACAACTGGATATAGAAAACAAGTGCTGTTATGTGGAAGAAGCTGATCTAAACTACTATACCGACTCAATAGTAAAGACAGATATTAAATTACTTCAAAATGATGCTGAAGATATATCAAATGCCTGCAGGACAATAATTGGTGATGTTTTAGTAAGGAGCCAGGTTACAAAGTACAAAAAACTGAAATTTTCTACCCATGAAAACATCGGTTATGGAGATATATATCTTCCCGAAGAGGAGATGCATACAAGGGCGGCAGTACTTGTGCTGGAGAAAAAATCTGCATCAGGCAAGGCTTTTGCTTTAATTGATGACAGCCTTAAAGAAGAAGTGATTGGTCGTGCAGGAACAGTCTTAAAAAATGTATGTCCTGTTTTCCTTATGTGTGATAGTCATGATATTTCGGTTGCAGAGAGGCTTAAGGACCAATATACAGAAGAACCTTCTCTATATTTTTATGACACATGCCCTGGTGGTTCCGGTTTGGCCGAAGGTTTTCTAAAAAAACTTTCCCTGATTCTGCAGGCGGCAAGTGATCTTGTTAGTTCCTGTAATTGTAAAACGGGCTGTCCTTCCTGTATTGGTCCAGTGAGTGAGAAAGGCCAGGAGATGGTAAAGGGAGAAGTTTCAAAATTTCTAAAAGCCTGGCTTAATCCGGAAACGAATATAGAAGGAGATTCTATCTGATATGGCATCGAGTGGTTCTTTAGCAGGTCGTTTAGACCGGATACGAACTTCCAGAGACAGGAAAAATATTTCTCAACCACAAAATGAAAAATTAACTATATTAGAACCTCCCTGGAAGCAGGTAAAACCCTTTGTATCAATGTGCCGGGAAATCTTTACTTCTCCTTTTGATAAGTCTATTTTAAAAAAAATACCCCCATTATTTCCAGAGATGGAAAACAGGGATATAGAGGACCTTATTTTTTATGATCTTGAAACTACGGGATTATCAGGGGGTGCAGGCACAATAGCTTTTCTTGCCGGTTTTGGATGGATAGAGAAGAACAGACTGATTA
>DAOWMA010000143.1 GCA_030643345.1 Spirochaetaceae bacterium | reverse complement strand
TCGACCAGAGTCTTATATTTATGATAAGATCGAAAAATGTTTGACCAGAGTGATAAAATTTACCAGGTTTCGGACCTTACATCTCTAATTAAAGAGATTCTGGAATCCTCATTCATAACATTGACAGTTGAGGGAGAACTCTCCAACTTCAGGCCCTCCAGTACAGGTCACTGGTATTTTACTCTAAAAGATGAAGATGCGATGATACAGGGAGTAATGTTCAAAGGAAGAACTATGGGAGTAAACTTCCAGCCATCTGACGGGCAGATGGTAAGAATCCGTGCAACAATTTCAGTTTATGCAAAAAGAGGCACCTACCAGATAATCTGCAATTCAATGGAACAATCCGGTGAGGGCGATATCCTTGCAATGCTGGAAAGAAGAAAGCAGAAACTTGCAGCTTTGGGCTTCTTTGATCCGGACAGAAAACAACCCCTTCCTCTTTTTCCTGAAAAAATTGCGGTGGTGACCTCCCCTACCGGAGCTGCACTCAGGGATATTATTCAGGTCCTCGGACGCAGAAATTCGGGTGCAGATCTTGTAATTATACCTGCACCAGTCCAGGGTGAAGGTGCAGGGGATGAAATAGCCGAACAAATTAAAAGAGTTAACAGATACAAACTGGGGGATGTAATTATTACAGGAAGGGGGGGGGGATCACTGGAAGATCTTCTTCCTTTTTCTGAAGAATCGGTAGTAATGGCCATAGCAGAATCGGAAATACCTGTAATTTCCGCAGTCGGACATGAAATTGATATATCACTCTCTGATCTTGCTGCTGACTACAGAGCTCCGACTCCATCTGCTGCTGCAGAAGTAGTATCATCGAGCAGAGAAGAATTAATTAATAAGGTCCTGCTGCTAAAGGACAGCATTGCTGAAAAACTGATAGAGAAAAAAGAGCGGGTCACAATTCTCTTAAATCAGTTTACCCCGGACAATCTTGAACGAAACTTCAGACAGATTATACAGCCCCTTCTTTTAAGTCTGGATGATACAAAAGAGGAATCCATATCAATACTTAAGGGAATTATCCTTAAGAAAAAACACAAAATTGAACTTCTAAGAAATGATCTTGAAAGTGTATCACCTATGGCTGTACTCAAAAGGGGCTTCGCTGTTATTACCGATAGTAAAACTGACAGGCTTATAAAATCAGCAAAAAAACTAACCCCGGGACAAATGATAAACATCCGCTTTGCAAAAAACAGTGCTTCCGCAGAAATAAAGGAATAAAAAAATGAAAAGTTTCGAAGAAAGACTTATAAACCTCGAAGAGTTAAATGATAAAATGCGGGATGGGGATGTTGCTCTTGACGACGCAGTAAAAATTTTCGAAGAAGGAATTAAGCTTGCGAAAGGGCTGGAAAAAGACCTTGCTAAAATTGAAAGAAAAATTGAAATCCTTGTTAATAAACCGGAAACAGACGATGATAAACCTAATCTGGAATTATTTGACGGGATTGACAGTTAGCAGTTAGTAAATCTGTTTACTGCTCACTGTTAACTGCTCAGGGAGGGTTATTTTGTCCCCTGCACTGGCTCCGGACCGCTGGAAGGAACCAAGGGGGAGCTCAAGAGCATATCTTACCGAATGGGTGGATTTTACAGGGGTCAGAGATTCAGGTTTCATTTGGTAAATTTCTTTAATAGTACCATCTTTGGCAACGAAAGCAATTGATAATGGAACATAAGTATTCTTCATCCAGAAGCTGAGCTTTCGATCTTCATTATAGATAAAAATCATCCCTTTATCTGATTTCAGTGATTCCCGGTACATAAGCCCAAGGGATTGTTCTTCCCGTGTTCGGGCCACTTCTATCTGATAAACATCCTTTCCAACAGTTACCGAAACCAGTTCTTCTTTTTCAGAACACCCTGTAAAAAACAGAATGAGTACAGCTGTAATAATAAACAGGTATTTATTCATCTTTGGCCAGCCCCACAATTCTTCTTAAAGCAAGGGTATAGGAACTATCGTACTGACTGGAAATACTTTGGGGCTTCTCCACTTTTTTATAGTAAAAAAGTGCAGATTCCAGCATACCGTATTCTTCTGCTATACGCCCGAGAACATACCAGTCATCAGAAGATGGCTGACTTGATCCTGATAAAACCATAACCCTGTTTAGAGTATTACGGGCCTCCTCACATCGACCAAACTCAGCATACATAGCAGCCAGAGTATGAAGGATAGCAGTATTATTGTTGTTAGACATATTTACAGCCTTTCTTGCATATTCAAGGGCTTTTTCATCAACTACCGGTTTAAAAAGATACATCCAGGCTACGGCATTGTAAAGCCGGGCTGTTAATCTGTTTTTGACTTTCAGATCCTGAAAAATTCTATCTACCGAATCAAAATCGAGTCTTGCAAAATAGCTGTTTATCAGCATATCTATTGCTGTATCATCTTCATCATCCTCTTGCAGCCTCTCCAGCGCAAGAGTATCAAGCTCATTAAACCGGCCAAGATCGAACAGCGCCCGCAATAATACTGACCAGGCAAAATCTGATTCAGGATATTTATCATAAAGCCAGGAAGCGGTTTTGTACTGTCCCTCAAAATTCTCTCCAGTCTGATATGCAAAATAGAGAGCATAATAGAACTTGTCGGAAGTAAAAATATTATCATCCATCACAAGACTGGATTCCATAACAGAAACAGCTTTACTGAACAGTATTTTATCTGTAGCAAGTACTGATACTGCTGCAAGTTCCATGGCTTTTATATTCGATTTATCATTACCCCGTTTTTTCCAAAAACCCTGTATTGGATGTCCATAGAGAGGTTCGTCTCCCTCTCTTGCAAATGAACTGTAATCCTTTATAAACCAGTCCAGCCAATCTGATGCAGACCCCAGCTTCCCGGAATCAAGATATTCAAGCACGACACTTCCGATGGACGCTCTAAAACTGTCTGTTGCTGCAATTTTTAAATCGGAGCCTGCTTTTTTTATATAAAAATTAGAATCAAGGTTTGTTCCCAGCCCTGTCTGAATGAGCTTTAAATGATATCCTCCATCTGCATCTTTCCGAGTCTGGAATTTAATATCTGATAACATCAAATCCAGAATAACTTTCATGGACAACCCCGCCGATATGCTTTCGTTTCGTAAAGACCACCATTCGGAATGGAAATTATTATTATTATCTCTATTTACAGCCCTGCTAAATAAATCTGCAGTCATAATTTCTTTCAGACCCTCAAAATCAGAACCGCCAGACATATAAAGGGCTGTATAAAATTTCTTTACCAAAGCCTCAGGATCATTTGGATCGTATACAATTTCTTCAAATGGAACAGTCCTGGAAAGAACACCTGCTCTGGATTCCAGAGACATTGCATCCGGTGATCCTTTTGCAGCCTCCCTAAGGAGCACAGAAGCTGAAGTATAATCCCTTATATGAATAAGCAGTTCCCCTGCACTGGAAAGAATATGCCTTTTATCAACAGCATCTCCTGTTTTTGACGCTTCCCCAAAAGCAGCATCAAATTCGCCTGCTGCAGCATAGGCTGCAACCTTGTACAGAGTTACTGTCTTCTGATTTTCAAGTTTTCCAAGAGCAGTTTCCAGTTCATCCCAGGCTTCAAGATAAAGAAGATCTGTAATAACATTTATATCCATTCCGTTATCAGCAAGCTTATCACCAATCTGCCTGTATGTTTCAACAGCCTCCCGCAGGTTTCCGTTACTGTAGCGAAGTCCATTTTCATCATACTCCATAAGAATTGCCAGATTTGCAAAATTCGACCACTCGTCAGCATCTATTTCTACAGCCTTCCTATAAGCTTTAATTGCTCCGGTCCTGTCATACCCGGGTCCAAAACGGACACCAAGTTCATCATGCTGGAGAATCCAGGCAAGCTTACTAAATGCCTGGGCAGATTTATCATTCAGTTCAACAGCCTTTTCGGCTGCTGCTCTGGCATCAAAGCCCAGTCCTGCCTTCAATAGTGCATCTGCCAATCTTATTAAATGGATCTCTTTTTCCGGCTCACGGTCACTTATTGCTTTTAGATAATCAATAGAACCCCTGTAGTTCCCTTCTGCCAATAATTTTTCCCCAATATGATCAAACACTACAAGAATTGGATTTTCTTTGGAAAAACGAATAACTTCTTTTTTTGTTACCTCAAAATCTGCAGCAGAAATTAACCTTTGTCCCGAACTTAAAGTAAGTACTGCTTCCACAACTTCATCAGTTATTTTAAAATGCTTTTCTACAGTAATATCTCCAAGATTGATAATTTCTGATTTTGGGAGTTCCCTCAAAGAAAATCCACCTGGAGGATTAATTGTATATCTGGTTTCAAAAGTAAATGGTTTGTAGAAATAGTAATCATCTTTACGAATATCAGCATCTGCTTCTTCATTATCTTTTTCTTCATTTTCTGTAAGAAAAATACCTGGAAGGTAATTTACAAGCTCTCCCTGCATTATGGCAACAATGGCCTGGGAATTTTCTGTTACGCCCCTGCCCGCACCTTCTATATTTAACTGAACATTAAAGTGTTCATCGAAATTCCCTGTATCACTGTACTTAAAACCTGTGTTCTTACCAAAACGATAGGACCGTTTTATATATTCATCGATACCTGAATTTATATCATCCTCCTTCATGAACAGGTATCTGCTTCTGTGTGCACTGTCTTCAGCACCAAAGTAAGTTGTAGTCTCCAAAACATCTGAAAAGCCTGTATCATTCAAAGAATACACGATATTTCTTACAGTTTTATTATCTGCCGCAGTAGAAACTGAAGTTTTTACAAGATTAGTTGCCAGTGAAGACGCTATAAGTGCCCATCTGTTCTGATCGCTTAAAGGAAGATACCCATCAAAGGAAAACTCTGAAGTAGGATCTATCCAGAAAGGATCATCCCCTCCAACATAGACTATTGCATGATTAAATCCTCCAAGTCCGGGCAGAAAGGGATCAATATCTTTTGATGAACCTGCTCTTAGAAGTGCTACCCAGGCATCAAAACCTGCTTCTCTCATCATGGCAGTAACTATAACAGCCTTGTCCTTGCAATCGCCAAAGCCCCGTTCCAGTGTTACTTCAGGGACAGTAGGGATAATCGATCCGGTTCCAAGCTCAAGCCCGGTGTATCTTATCTCTTTGTTCAACCACTGGGTAATACTTACAGCAGTATCATGAGCATTATCCTTTGCGAGTGTCTTTAATTCATCACTGAAATCAGATGATCCAAGTTTTTCCTCAATCAAACTGAAATAGACTGTTGCAATTTTATCCCAGGAAGTTCCAGTTGAAAATGCCAGAGAAACCCAGTGAGGATGGTCCAGGGGCAAACCGGATTCTATTTCTTCTGCAACCGGTACGAGGGGATACTCATAAGTATATGTGTCAACTCCATTTTTATTGGTAATGCACGGTTTCAGGTCCTCTTTAAGGGTAATTTTGGAATGAAATGGTAAAATCCCGGGTACTTCAATGATAACTCTGTTCATAGCAATAGGATTAGAGCCTTCAAAATACCATGATCTGGAAATGCCGGTACCAAATTTCGGCACTGCATTTACCATTATTGTTTCCTCTTCCACTATTGAACCAACAGTTACCCTGGGGAAAGGGGCCTGAAGCAGCTTTCTGTCGGAATAGATATTTGCAATATCACTGCTTTCTGTACTCTCAATTATATGGTCCTGGGTAAGAAAATATGAATTCCCGTCAGGGTTTGTAACTCTGACCCTGATTACGGGCCTCTCCTGGTTCCAGGGAGTCCAGGAAACCTGGGTACTGGACCAGCTGTCAATTCCACCCTGGTCGAGTATTTTATATACCCACTTATACTTTGAAACCAAACTTCCATCTTCTGCAAATAAAAAGGTACCTTCAGAAAGAAGTATACGTACTCCATGTTCACCTTCCATGACAAAGTCATCCGCTGCGTTGGACATCCTGTCATAGGAAGCTTCAAAAGGGGTT
>DAOWMA010000127.1 GCA_030643345.1 Spirochaetaceae bacterium | reverse complement strand
GTTAAATATATTTAGATTTCAATACATTACTGCTTTTGAAAAATCATTTTTTCCAGATCAATGACTGCATTAAAATAATATGTACAAATTCCGGATAAATCTGCCTTTATTTCCGGTATTTGATGGCTTTGGCTCCAACCCACACCTGCAGAATCAACTCCTGCCTCGATTGCCATGGTTATTCCGGGTTTTAGATCATCAATTACAAGAATTTCCTCTTTTTTAATACCAAACTGCCTGATAGTTTCCTTAACCGGCCAGGAATTAGGTTTATTTTCTTCCGGGTTTCCATTCCAGCCAAAAATACGATCAGGGGAAAGCCCTGGAAACTCATGCTGCTGTTTGTAATGGGTTTTAATTATATCAGGTTCCGAGTGGGAGACAACCACGACTATTCCCCCCAGAGATTTAAATCGATACAGCATTTTTAATATACCAGGGAAAAACGGGGGGACCTGTGATGTTGTAAAATCTCTCCAGATACTATAACAAAGTTTATTCTCTTCTTCAGAAAGTTTAAGATTTTCTTCCAGGTATACTGCCAGACCGGGATGGAAGTTAATTTTAAACCATTCAGTAAGACTTGAAGCCTGATGCGATCTTCCCAGTTGTCTCATCTGTTCAATGTGGGCAGGGTGATGGATAGTTGGAGTGCTGTCAACAGCAGTATCATCATGGTCAATCATAAGGCAGCGGTATTTCATTTATTTATGTTAACATTTTACAATGATATAGAAAACTGCCCCTACTTGTATTTCTGTAAGAACAATGAATATAATCAATTTATGAATAACAAATCAAATTCAAATCCTGTAACTGTAAAACCGGTAGAAAACAACAAAGATCTTAAAAAATTCATCTACTTTCCTTCTAAAATTTATAAAGATGATTCTGTATGGGTACCTCCCATGTGGTCTTCGGAGTACAGGGAATATAAGAATAAAAAAAATGCCGTCCTTGCACATTCTGACTACCAGCTGTTTCTGGCATATATGGATGGTAAAACTGTTGGAAGAATAATTGTTTATATCGATTATAATTTTAATAAATTCTATAAGACACGAACCGGATTCTTTGGTGCATTTGAATCTATTAATAATTCTGGTGTTGGAAAATCTCTCCTCGAAAAAGCTGAAACCTGGCTGTATGAGAAAGGGATGACATTTGTTCGGGGTCCCATAGACCCTGTAGCCGAGAAATGGGGTTTTGTTATCGATGGTTATGAACAGGACCAGATATTTATGTCTCCTCATAATCCACCCTACTATAATGATATTATTGCAGCTTCAGGTTATTCAAAAGTCAAAGACCTTCTTGTATACAGTGCAGATATGGGAAATGGCTACAGAATGCCTGACAGATTTAAAAGATTCAGTGATTTTCTGTTAAAGAAAAGACCAAATCTAACTGTCAGGAGGATCAACCTGAAAAATATTAATTCAGAAGCACAGCATATCTGGAAAATTATGAACACTGCCGTTAGTGGTAACTGGGGATACGTTCCTATTGAAATAGATGAAGTTAGAGATATTGTTAAAAAACTAAAGGCTATAGTAGATCCGGATGCAATTTTGTTTGTTGAGGACAATGGTGTTCCTGTTGGATGTGCTCTGGGTTTCCCGGATATAAATAGAATAATTAAGAAAAATCATGGACGTATGCTGCCATTTGGGTTTATCAGATTTATTACTGATTTAAAGAAAATAAATGATTACCGTCTTTGGGCCCTTGCCGTTCTTGAGGAGTATCATGGAATGGGCTTTGATGTTCTTTTGTATGCAAAACTTTATGAAGCACTTCTATCTAAGAGAATCAGGATGGAAGCAAACTATATCCTTGAGGATAATGTTTACATTAAAAATGCTCTTTTGAAGCTGGGGATGACTCAGATAAAGCGATACAGAGTTTATGAAAAGTATTTATTTGACAATAAAAAATTGGATAGATAAACTTAATGGGACCGGAGGTTATAATGGGGTTATTAATAAAAGGCGCTACCATCCTGACAATGGAATCGGATGAACCTGAGGTCATTGTGGCAAGTCTTGGCATAAAAGGTAACAAAATAGTATTCATTGGAAATATCCCTGGTGATTTTAAGGCTGCCACTGAAATTGACGGTACAGGTAAAGTAATACTCCCCGGATTAATAAATTCTCATTCACATATTGCAATGTCTCTTATGCGGCATTATGCAGATGACCTTCCATTCTGGATATGGCTTAATGATCGTATAATGCCATTGGAAGAGCACCTTACCGGAGAGGATGTTTATACCGGTTCTATGCTCAGTATCGCAGAGATGATTCACTCCGGTATAACTACCTTTGCAGATATGTACTTCTTCATGGATTACGTTGCGAAGGCTGTCAGAGAAACAGGAATAAGGGCAAATTTATCGAGAGGGCTTGTTTTTAACAACCCGGAAGATTTAAAAAAGCTGGATAGTTCTGTAGAGCTTTTTCATAAATGGAACAATGGAGGAGATGGCCGGATAAAAATTGATTTAGGCCCCCATGCACCTTATACCTGTGCACCTGAATACCTGAAAAAGGTTGCCAAAGTTGCCGGAGATCTGGATGTAGGAATTCATATCCATATATCAGAAAGCAGAAGAGAGGTTGAGGAAATTTACAGCCTGTATAAAAAATCACCTGTGGAATATGTAAGGGACTGCGGAATATTTGAAAACAGGACCTATGCGGCACACTGTGTAAAGGTAACTGAGGATGATATAAAAATTCTAACCAATAACAATGTTTCTGTTATAAACAATCCAGGGAGTAATCTTAAATTTGGAAATGGTTTTGCCCCGGTCAGTGCGATGATTGATGCAGGGATAAATGTATCTCTGGGAACTGACGGTGCTGCCAGTAACAATAACCTGAATATGTTTGAAGAGATAAATCTAACTGCACTGGTAAACAAGGCGGCAGATCATAGCCCTACCTCTGTTCCTGCCTATACCGCCCTTAAGATGGCAACTATTAATGGTGCAAAAGCATTGGGTATTGATAATGAAACAGGTTCAATAACTGTTGGGAAAAAGGCGGATATTATAATTGTAGATATGGGAAAACCTCATTTTTTCCCAAAATTTGATATAGTATCTTCTTTGGTATATTCTGCTCAGGCATCTGATGTTTGTACAGTTATCTGTGATGGCCGTTTATTGATGAAAGATTATCAGCTGCTGACTATTGATGAAAAAGAGGTATGCAGGCAGGCCGATGATACTGCAAAAAGGTTAATACTTAGGAGGAGTTCTTCTTGAATAAAACAACAAGCAACAGCCGAAGCGGCAATGATTCTGAATCTATAAAACAAGGTTTTTTAGAACATTTAAGATACACACTCGGTGTTGATGAGTATACAACAACTAATCATGATCGTTTTATGGCACTCTCATATACAATCAGAGACAGACTGATAAATCAGTGGATTAAAACACAACAGACACACCACAATAAAAATACTAAAAGAGTCTATTATCTCTCCCTGGAGTTCCTTATGGGAAGGGCCATGGGAAACAATATTATTAACATGCAGATGGAGGACACCGTTTCAGAAGCTTTACAAGAGCTGGGATACAGCCTGGAGGACCTTGAAGATCAGGAAGCTGATGCAGGATTGGGAAACGGGGGTCTGGGAAGACTTGCAGCTTGTTTTCTTGACTCCATGGCAACAATGGACCTACCCTCTTTTGGATACGGAATAAGATATGACTATGGTATTTTTAAACAAAAAATTGATGACGGATATCAAATAGAACAGCCTGACGACTGGTTAAGGAACGGGAACCCCTGGGAAATTGAACGACCTGACGTTACAGTTAAAGTTGCTTTCGGAGGCAAGGTTGAATCGTACAGTGAAAAAGGAAAAACTGTTTACCGATGGATAGATACTAACGATGTAATCGGTGTCGCTTATGATATGCCTATTGCAGGATACGGTGGAAAAACTATTAACACACTCCGTTTATGGAGCGCAAGAGCTGCTGAAGAATTCGATTTCCATGACTTCAATGAAGGAGATTATGTAGAAGCAGTCAGCGCAAAGGTACAGGCTGAAAATCTGACAAAAGTACTGTATCCTAATGACACCCGTTATCTTGGGAAAGAACTCAGACTAAAGCAACAGTATTTCTTTGTCGCCTGCTCCCTGCATGATATCCTTAGACGTTTTCGTAAATCCGGTGCACCATGGAAAAAGTTTTCTGACTTTGCAGCCATTCAACTGAATGATACTCATCCGTCAATTGCAATACCGGAGCTTATGAGACTTCTCGTAGACCAGGAAAACCTTCCCTGGGACACTGCATGGAATATTACAGTATCTGTCATGGGCTATACAAATCATACCCTAATGCCGGAAGCCCTTGAAAAATGGTCTGAGCCAATGCTGGGAAAACTACTCCCAAGACATATGCAGATAATCTTTGAAATAAACCGCAGGTTTCTAAATAAAGCAATAACCTTCTTCCCGAATGACATGTCCAGGATTAAGGAGATAAGTATTGTCCAGGAGAGTAATCCCAAACAGATACGAATGGCCAATTTATGCATTACCGGTTCCCACTCAACAAATGGTGTGGCAGCCCTGCATACAGAACTCTTAAAGAGCAGACTGGTCCCCTCTTTTGCAAAGATATTCCCCGACAGATTTAACAATAAAACCAATGGAATCACTCAACGGCGATGGCTTCTCCATGCAAACCCTCCACTTGCGGCATTAATTACAGAAACAATAGGGGATGCATGGATAACAGATTTCTCTCAAATTCGAAAACTTGAATCCTGGGCAGAAAATAAAGATTTCAGGGGAAAATTCCAGAAAACAAAAACAATAGCAAAACAACGTTTATCAGAGCACGTAGAAAATAAGTTTGGAATAATACTAAACCCAAATTCATTTTTTGATGTTCAGATTAAAAGAATTCATGAATATAAAAGACAGTTATTGAATATCATTCAGATAATTATACTGTATAACCGGATTAGAAAGGGCAATCCGGATGATTATTTTCCCAGAATTTCAATATTTGCAGGGAAGTCTGCTCCCGGATATGATATGGCGAAACTTATTATCAAACTTATAAACAATGTTTCGGACGTTATTAACAGTGATGAATCTATTAATGGAAAACTTGAAGTCTACTTTCTTCCCGATTATAAAGTATCTCTGGCCGAAAAAATTATTCCTGCTACAGATCTGTCTGAACAGATTTCAACAGCAGGAACAGAGGCATCCGGAACCGGTAATATGAAGTTTATGTGCAATGGAGCTATTACAATTGGAACAATGGATGGAGCAAACATAGAGATTGTCCAGGAAGCCGGACGTGAAAATGAGTTTATTTTCGGACTGAGTGCAGAGGAAGTTGAAGAATTAAAACCTGTTTACAATCCTGAAAGCTATTACAGGAAAGATAAGGAGATCAAAGAGGCTCTGGATCTGATCTTTCACGATTATTTCAGTTTTTCAGAACCAGGAATATTTGGACCTGTCAGAAAGATGCTTATGGAGGAAGGTGACAGATACATGCATCTGGCGGATTTAAGGTCCTATGATGATGCTCATCAGGAGGCAGCAGCTGCATACGGGAACAGAGAAGAGTGGAACAGAAAGGCTATTATCAATATAGCCTCATCAGGGAAATTTTCTTCGGACAGGACAATCGGTGAATATGCAAAAGAAATATGGAAACTGAAACCCTGCCCTATCGAATAGGAAGGGCAGCCACGAGGGTTTGCACACAAACCCTCGTGGCTGCCCCTACAACCCGAAAAACGATAAAACTATTGGTTCCAGAGATGTAAATATCAGAATAATAAATAACCCGGGAATAAAATTGGCCGTTTTTATATCCTTTAAACCCAGAAGATTTATTCCTATCATAATAATAAGAATACCACCCAGCCCGGACAACTCGGTAAGTCCTCTTTCCCCTATCATTGGACCAATCCATGCAGCGAGAAGGGTCAATCCACCCTGATAGACAAGAATTGTAATTACTGAAAAAATCACACCAATCCCCATAGCTGCAGTAAACATCACTGCCATAAATCCATCCATCACAGATTTCATCAGTATAAGATCATAATCACCCTCGGCCCCAGCTTTAATGGCCCCGACAATAGTCATTGCACCTACACAGAAGAGAACTGATGCATTCAGAAAACCGTGAGCAAAGGATTTTCCGGAATCCGTAGGGACAGGCTGGTCGGAAGCAAGCTTCCTGCTCGCCAATGCATCCTGTGGCTGGTCGGAAGCAAGCTTCCTGCTCGCCAATGCATCCTGTGGCTGGTCGGAAGCAAGCTTCCTGCTCGCCAATGCATCCTGTGGCTGGTCGG
>DAOWMA010000338.1 GCA_030643345.1 Spirochaetaceae bacterium | reverse complement strand
GTCATATGGACAATAAATTATGAATAATCCCCATATGGTGGAATGGGAACGCACATTAAAGAAGATTTTTGATATAATTGATGATTATCTTGAAGATAAATACGGACATCTGTACCCATTGCACCCGGCAAGGGCCCGGAGGGGAAAGACATCAAACAAAGCCAGTGACGGATTATTTAATATTGGGGCTGCATTTTCTCCAGGGTTTGGATCCAGTTACGGGAGAGGGTGGGTAGTTGATGTTCATATGGTTACCCTTTCCAAAGTTCCTGAAAAGATAAAGAAGGAAATATATATAGAAGTTACCGAAAAGCTGAAACAACTTCTTGAAGAATACTATCCCGGAAAAGATATAAAAGTTTTAAAGGATGGGAATGTTTTTAAGATTTTTGGAGAGTTGGGGTTGGAATTTCGTAATTAATTAAAATTATTATTATTTTTACTTGCGGTTTGTAATCAATACTATTAAAGTTACAGTATGATGGTAGAGAAGTTTTTTAAGATTTTATCCATAGAGTTTTCTGACCTTGAAGATGAGTTGGATGTATTGATTGCTTTGGTAAACAAGAGGCGTGATCGCCATGAAATTACTGAATATGTAATGAAAGCAAACAGTACGCTCCTTAAACGGGAACTCGTTGATATACTCCTGATTCATAAGAAAATAATGGAGATTTCTCCCGATAGTTACAAAAACGTCGACGAGGCTACAGCGGCAGTAATTGATATTATATATGGATTTACCGGTATTCCTAAAGCAGTCCATACATATATGGAGAAAAGAGTTCGGAAGGTCCTGCGATATATGGATGAAGTTTGTTAAAAAAAATTATACATTGTTGATTAATTGGTACTAATTATTATAGTATCCTGACTATATTCGATTTTTTAGCTTTGAGAGGAAAGTATGGATGTACAATTAAAAGAATTGATTGAAAAAATCAAATCTGAGGGTGTTAAAACAGCTGAAGAACAGGCAGCTGAAATTATTCGAAAAGCCGAACTTAAAGCAGCTGAAATAATTAAAAATGCTGAATCTCAGGCAAAAGTTGCCAGAGATAAAGCCGGCTCAGATGCAGCAAGATTTGAGACGACCGGAAAGGAAGCTTTAAAACAGGCAAGCCGTGATCTTATTATTTCAACTACAAAAAAGCTTGAAGGTATATTTAACAAACTTCTTGAAAATGAAGTTTCCGGAGTATTAACCGGCAGTTTTTTGGAATCAGTTATTCTTACTGTAATTAAGAACTGGAAGGAAGATCTTGAGGATATCTCAGTACTTCTGCCTGCCGGTGAACTTGCTAAGCTCGAATCAGGATTAGAATACGGAATTAAAAAAGAAATTTCGGGTGGAATTGAGATTAAACCATTAGATGGAATTGCTTCCGGATTCAGAGTAACAAGCAAAGATGGTGCTGCTTATTTTGATTTTACCGGTGCAGGAATTTCGGGACTGTTATCTGAACTGCTTAACCCGAAAATTGCATCACTTCTTCAGGAAGCATCAGCCGGGGAGGCATAATTTTGAGTAATTATTACTACACGGTTTCATCACTTCCATATCTGGATTTTGGTGCAGAACCTGTAATAACTATGAAAGAATTTATTAATATTTGTAACAGCACCCTGACAGAAGTAGATTTTCGGACTGTAGAATCAGTTTCTCTTTCTAAATTGGATGAAATGAATTCCTCAGTGCCTGTGATAGGCAGATGGCTGTCATGGGAATCTTCACTTCGTAATGAACTTGTAAAACTTAGAAGTGTATCTCTTGGAGTTGAACCTGGTGTGTATTTAAGGGATGCTGAAATTAATACCGAAGCTCCTGTTATTGCCAGATCTGCATACAAGCTGGAATCTGTTCTTGATGCAGAGGAAATGATTAACAAGGCACGATGGAATTTCCTTGATGAAATTGAAGTGAATCACTATTTTGATCTGGAAAAAATAATTGTATATTCGTTAAGATTGCAGATACTGGAACGTAAAAAGATGTTTACAATCGAGAATGGAGATAGAAATTTTCATGTAATCTATGAAAATATAAAAGAAGCAGTACGTGAAGCTTAAATTTCATTGTACATGCTGCACATAAAAGCGGAGAACTCAGATGGCAAAAAACGTAGGAAAGATTGTCGGAATAAATGGAAATATGGTTTCTGTTGAGACTGATGGTCAGGTATCTCTTAATGAGGTAGGCTACATTTTAGTAGGAGAACAGAAATTAAAGGCAGAGGTAATTAGAATTACCGGAAAACGTCTTGAGCTTCAGGTGTTTGAAGCTACGTCAGGTATAGGTATTGGCAATGCTGTGGAGCTTACCGGTGATCTTCTAACCGTAGAGCTTGGTCCTGGTTTGTTAACACAGATATATGATGGACTTCAAAATCCTCTTCCTGAACTTGCAGAACAATGCGGATTCTTTCTTCAGAGAGGTGTCTATTTAAATGCTCTCCCAAGAAAAACTGAATGGCAATTTACTCCGTCAGTTGAGATTGGTGATACGGTTACAAATGGGGATGCCCTTGGTACGGTCCCTGAGGGGAAGTTTGATCATCGTATTATGGTCCCTTTTGGATTAAAGGGCAGCTACAAGATAAAAGAGATAAAATCTCCGGGAAAATACACTGTAGATACTGAGATGGCTGTTGTTGAAGATGAGAATGGGAAAACACATTCTTTAAGTATGATGTTTAACTGGCCTGTAAAAAGAGCAATTACATCATATGCAGAACGTCTTAAACCTGTAAAACCTATGATTTCAAAAATTAGAATTGTAGATACTTTCCTACCTGTTTCTTTAGGTGGAACTTACTGTATCCCCGGTCCTTTTGGTGCCGGGAAGACAGTACTTCAGCAGATAACCAGTAAACATGCAGAAGTAGACATTGTAATAATTGCTGCATGCGGAGAACGTGCCGGTGAGGTTGTTGAAACACTTAAAGAGTTTCCTGAACTAATCGATCCGCAGACCGGTAAATCTCTGATGGAACGAACAATTATTATTTGTAATACCAGTTCAATGCCTGTTGCTGCCAGAGAAGCTTCGGTTTATACAGCTGTTACTCTGGCTGAATATTACAGGCAAATGGGTTTGAATATTCTTCTTCTTGCAGATTCGACTTCCCGTTGGGCCCAGGCTATGCGGGAAATGTCCGGACGTCTGGAAGAAATACCCGGGGAAGAGGCTTTCCCTGCATATCTTGAATCG
>DAOWMA010000273.1 GCA_030643345.1 Spirochaetaceae bacterium | reverse complement strand
TAAAACTCTTCTAAGCCCAACAGGGCGTAAAGCCCGGTCTGCAGGCAGTTTTGCTTTACTCACATTTATTACCAGTTTAATTGCACTATCATACCTTCTCTTTCAATCCGGCATTATCTCCAGGAATTCCTACTCACTTATCTTTAATACCAGTTCGCCAATAGTCTGTTTCATGATTATTATTGTTTATCTCAAAAATGCATCTCAGCCAACAAGTTTTCTTATTAAACTGATTGGTATCCCTTTAGCTGCGATTATGGTAACCATTGGCTTTATAGCCAGTGCGCTTCTGCCAATTGTTGATGAAACTCTGGAGGACCACTACCAGATAAAAATGGAACTGGTCCGGACTGCACTTGAAGCCAATGATTTTAGCAGGCTGGCTTACGATACTGTCTATATTCTGCCGATTGCAGAAGAATCAGGATCCCTGTCGTACATAGATACTGCGATACTATCCATAAATCTCATCGGGAAGCTTTTGGGGGATACGGAGGATATGATACTCCTGGATCCGGATATGTCCGGGCCCGATTTCTTCTATCTGGATGTGAGGAATCGATCTTCCTTTTTCATTCAATACCTGTTGAGCCATAACGGAGTTTCTTATCGTGTAGGCTTCCGTTATACTGCCTTGCGTCTGGTTGTGCACCAGTTCTGGGTGAAGTTCGTTCCAGTTGTTTTCGGAGTTACTGTTATTGTGCTGTTTTTCTTTCCACTTATTCTAAAGAGGGGCATACTGAATCCCCTTAGCCATCTGCTCGAGGCTGTCCTCCAGGTTGAAGGAGGTAATTATCACCTGACTCTGCCTGTTACAAGTGAAGATGAAGTAGGTCAGCTTGCTCATGGGTATAATAAAATGGTAGAGGCTTTGCGAAATGCCGAGAGTAATTTCAAAGCTCTGGCCGAGAATGCCAATGATGCAATTCTTATCCTGTTAAAGGATGGACGAGTGACCTATGCAAACAGCAGAGCTCTGGAAATATCCGGATTTAATCGTACAAGCCTGCTGAAGAAAAATTTTAGAGAGTTGATTCATCCTAATTATCTTGCAGTAGTGGAAGAGCGTTTTAGCGCCCGAATAGAGGGAGGAGCAGCTCTCCAGTGTTATGAGACCAGCATAGTAGATGAAAGAGGACGTACAATTTCTGTTGAGATAACAGGCTCCAGAACGTTCTGGCATGATAATCCGGCTACTGTTGTCATTCTTCGTGATATAGAGGATAGAAAAAGAGCTGAAGAACTTCTTCGGACACAGACTCAGCAGCTCCTCCAGGCAGATAAGCTTGCTTCCATAGGAGCACTGGTTGCAGGAGTGGCTCATGAGGTTAATAATCCAAATCAGGTAATTTCAATGAACGCCCGATTCCTGACAGAAGGTTTACCCTCTATTTTTACACTTGCTGAGTCTGATGAAGAGCTGGATGACAGTCTTAAAATCGCCGGACTTGTCTATGACGAATTCCGGCAGGCAGCGGAATCGGCTGTTCATGAAATCAGTTCCAGTACCAGACGGATCAATCATATTGTAGGTGAGTTAAAGAGCTTTGTAGGTGGAGGAGTGAAGGGAGAACTGGAACTGATAGATGTAAATGAGGTAGTTCGCTCTGTCGTTGATCTGTCCCGTTATTTCATAAACAAGGCAACTAATCATTTCGTCCTTGAACTCGGTGAAATGATACCGAAAGTGAGTGCAGACAGTATACGCCTGGAACAGGTTGTACTTAATCTGGTGCAGAATGCCTGTCAGTCGCTGGCTGATAAAAGCAGGAGTATAACCGTAAGTACAAAATATGAAGAAACATCAAAAAAAATCAGTATTGAAGTAAGTGATCATGGCAGGGGTATTTTGAAAGAGGATCTTGCCAGAGTTACTGATCCATTTTTTACTACACGCCGGGATGTGGGAGGTACTGGGTTGGGATTATCAATTTCCAGGCGAATAATCAGAGAGTTGGGGGGGACTCTTGATTTTAAATCAGAAGTGAATAAAGGTACTACAGTAACTGTGAGCCTTCCGAAGGGTTTCCCGAAATATGGCTGACTATTATTGAATCTTTAACCCCATCAACAGTTGTCTTTTACCCGTTCCGGCAGAATCCTGATTAATTCTTTCTGGTGAGAAAATATAATCTTTGTTAAGGAAAATGAAAATAAATGAGAATTGAATATTTAGATCAACAGAAAGCACTAATAAAAAAAGAAGTCGACCGTGTTATCGATATAATAAATTATGAGAAAATTCAAAGTATAGATTTAGCAAAATCAAATATAAAATATCGTATAGATGAAGCATTTGGATTTAAAGGGATTGCTGTGAAACCATACAGTTTTGCAGAGTTGAAAAAGGTAATATATAAGGTGTTGAATGAATAATATCTATTTGAATATGTACATAAGTTGTGTTACGTTAGGGATAGAAGGGGCGCGCAGCGGTCGGTTTTTGTGTAGGGACGTCCCTTGTGGGCGTCCATATGCAAAAACCGACGGGACCCCCGCATAGCCCGGCCCAATGTAGGGGCGGACCTTGTGTTCGCCTCTATATTGGGCAACGCCCATATTATAATAAAAAACGGAGAGAACAAATGGCCCATTGTATTGCAGCAGACGGAGAACAGCTTCTGGATAAAGAGATAAAAGTACTGGATAAGGGGTTTGTACGCCTGGTTGATTATCTGGGAGATGATTCGAGGATTGTGCAGTCGGCCAGGGTTTCCTATGGAGAAGGAACAAAGAGTTACAGAGAGGATAAGGGGCTGATAGATTACCTTTTGCGGAATGATCATACATCACCTTTTGAACAGGTCAGCTTTACCTTCCATATAAAGATGCCTATTGTTGTGGCACGTCAGTGGATCAGACACAGGACGGCCAAGGTCAATGAAATTTCCGGCCGGTACTCTGTTATGAAGAGTGAATTTTATGTTCCTGCTGCAGAAGATATTGCACTGCAGAGTGAAGACAATAAACAGGGACGTATGCATACACCTGTTTCTGTAGAAATTGCTGAAGAGGTCCAGGATATTATTTCTGCCGAACAGGAAAGGGTCTATGAAACATATACTAAACTGCTGGATCTGGGTATTGCCCGGGAAATTGCCAGAATAAACCTGCCTTTAAGTCTTTATACCGAATGGTACTGGACTATGGACCTTCATAATTTGTTTCACTTCCTACGATTGAGGATGGATGCCCATGCCCAGAAGGAGATACGGGTTTATGCAAATGTAATCTTTGAAATTGTAAAAAAAATAACACCTATGGCTGCGGAAGCTTTTGAGAAACATCTGTTGACCGGGGCCTCGTTATCCGGTTCTGAACTGGAAGCGGTTAGAATTATGTCCGGCGGTGGGGAATGCCCTCTGAAGGGCAGGGCAAAAGAGATTCTTTTTGCTAAGCTGGGTCTGAAGGTCTAGGCTGATGAAAGTAATTTATTGATATTAAGGGAAAATATTTGTGTTTATCGTTATAATTATACTGCAGCTCCTTATAGTGATTATGTCAATTTTTATGCTCAGGGTTACACCATATCGCCTGATATGGACTATTACTTTTTCTGCTGCATCACTAATAGTTATTAGAAGTGCATTGTTATTGATTTATAACAGAGCTATTCCTGCAGATTCAGTTATCCGGATATTTGTTACTATCATTCCTGTTCTGGTTTCCTTTCTTTTACTTTCTGCATTCTTTGTATTCTATCGTATGTTTAAATCCAGGATAAATTTAGAATCAGCCTTACGTCGTGGAGAGCAGACAGCAAAAGAGAATTTGCTTACCCTTTCTACTGCCATTGAACAGAGTCCAAGTATTGTTGTAATAACAGACCTTGAAGGAAATATTGAATATGTTAATCCAAAATTTACAGAAATT
>DAOWMA010000147.1 GCA_030643345.1 Spirochaetaceae bacterium | reverse complement strand
GTTGTAACAATCGAGTGATTAAGATTAATAATTGTATCCTGGAGTTTCTTATTTTTGTTAATATAATCTCTATCATTGCGGACTGTTTCCAGAAAGGTGTTTTGATTTATAAGAAGAATATTTGCATATTTGATAATCATTTTAGGATTAAAAAATATGTGATTTGAGATTGAGTTAATAATTCGGATATCAGCATCATCAAGACTGGGATCGTTTCTTGATACTTTTTTAATAATAGCCTGAAAAATCTTTAGTGATGGTTTTAGCCTTTTTCTCATAATTAGAAAAAAAATGACCATTACCGTCATTATAGAAACTAATTGAATCAGAATAGAAAAGGGGGAATTTACAAAAGAGGTAGCAAGAGTAGTAAGTAATATCAAAATTGACAATGTTGTATATGTCATTAGGAAGCTATTCTTAAACACAGCAATATTATCATTGATCATCAGATTGTAGTCAAGCTTCTACTGTAAATAAATTATTTTACAGGGTTTGGTGCATAAAAAAAGACCGGATAAATCCGGTCTTAATGGGTCGGGAGTAACGGGGATTGAACCCGTGGTCTCCGGCTTGACAGGCCGGCGCGATAACCAGCTTCGCCATACCCCCAAACAACGTATAGAAAATGCACGATTTTATGATTTTTGTCAAGTAATTTTGGGAATAAATCAAATTTTCTTAAGCACAATTTCACAATTTTCAATTATTTGAATCAGTTTGAGATTCCATTTTAGACAGATAAAGTCAATTGTTGCTTTGGAATAGAAAGAGATGTGGGTCGGATCTTCCCGATACCACCATTTGCTGAAATTATTCCATTTACTATCATGGAGCATGGTTCGAATAATAAGGAAATTTTCCGGATTAAGGCAGCTGCATAGTGTGTTGAGTGATTCTGAGGGTGAAGCTATATGTTCAAATACCTCTATTGCAGAAATAGCATCGAATTTATCTTCCATCCAATCTGATTGGTCATCAAAGTAAGGGTCATATGTAGAAACCTGGTAACCTTTATCCTCCAGAAGACCTGCCCAGGTTTTTTCAGGCCCGCATCCAAAATCAAGGACCCTGCTCCTGGGCTTAAGATATGGTGAAAATGAGTTTTGAATGATGTTGTTTAAATACCTGATATAACCTTTGTTGTCTGTGCTGTTTTCATGAAGAAGGTAACGATCTTTTTCCTCCTCATCAGATAGCCACAATGATTTATCCAGCTGTATCAGTTCACAACTGCTGCAGATCTGATATTTCCTGCCCTGACTGTCACTCTTTTGATCTCTTAATTCGGAATTGCAAAGGCGGCATTTCATATACTGACTGTCTTTACCGGATCAAAGGGACCTTATCAGACTCATTACAAGACCAATAACTCCTCCAAACACACCTCCCCATATAACAAGCCAGCCCAGGTGTTTCTTTATCATATCCTGAATAATCTTTTTTACCATTTCAGGGGTCAGTTCATCCAGTCTTTTAGTAACTATTCCCTCAACCTGGGTTTCTACCTTATCAGTCAGATTTCCTGTTTCCAGGGAATCGGCAATAGCTGCTTTAAAAGCAGGTGATTCTGTTTCGGATTTAACAAATTCTTTTATTTTAAGAATGAAAGGGCCCCGAAAACTATTCAGGGCATTGGCTCCTCCGAATATTCCCAGCATCCCTCCAAATTGGGATTCCATAATAACTGCTGTAAGATTGTCAAATATGCGATCATAATCGACACTATTAATAGCTTTGTCTATATTGATATCCGGAATCATTGTATTTGATGATTCAGAAAAGAACTTTTCCAAATTTTCTTTAGTAAAAAACTCTCTCATTATAAGATGACGGATTCCTTCCTTAAACTCCTTAAAATGGAGGGGCACTACCCCCGAACCATAGAGAAATGGAACTTTTTCAAACAGCATATGTATTGCCAGCCAGTTTGTAATGGCTCCGGAAAGAGCAAAAAAACCAACTGAAAGTATTTGTTTACTAAACCATGGGGACAGGTATCCCGCAAGTATAACAAGCAGGGCTATAATATTTGTTGCAAGGCTTTTATTCATAATGATCTCCTATTCTACCCGGGTAATATACAAAAAAGCAGAGATTTTGGAAACCTCTGCTTTTATGAAAATTATTGGAAGTAATATCTTAAACCGATACCACCGCTTAAATCAGGAGAGGTGTCCGGGACAAGTGACATCCCCGGTGCAAGTTCTGCAAAGAGTTCCAGTTCATCTGCGATCCACCACTGAATTCCTATAGGAACTCTTACTCCTATGCCGACTGTGTCCTTGCCAAATTCCCCTTTGGTTCCAATTCCCAGATACCAGTTCATCATTTCAACAAAATCTTTATTGATCAGCCACCAGTCTATGGTTGTATCAATCCGGTCTTTGTCCGATGCGAATGACCATCCAAGACCGATTGCCAAATTACCGGCTTTGTAACTTAATCCTGTAGGCTCTCCCAGAACTATTCCTAAACCCTGTTTAGCAAATGACGCTGTTGGTATCATTAGCATGAAAATAAACATGCTGATGTAAATAATCTTCTTTCCCATTTTTAAAAATCCTTCAATAATTAAAATGAAGCTATTGCTTCCAAACCCGCTTTTTCCACAATTTCCAGTCCATGATCAATATCTTCTACTTTAAAGATAATGACAACACTTCCTTTTTCATTTATCAGGGATGAATAGAGATACTCAATATTAACACCATCTCTGTTAAAAATATCCATAACCTTCATAAGACCGCCTGGCTGGTCATCAAGTATAATACCTATTACATCTGTCTGTTTTGCAGTAAAATCGGCATCTTTTAGTACTTTCATCCCTTCATCCGGTTTGTCCAGAATAATCCTCAATATACCAAAATCCGCAGTGTCCGCAATAGAGATAGCTCTTAAATTTATCCCTGCTTTTGCAATGGTTTTTGTAACTTCTGCCAGTCTTCCTGTTGTGTTTTCTAAAAATACTGAAATCTGTTTTACTTTCATTTTCCCCCTGCCTTTGGTAGATCTCTTTTATCTATAACTCTCCTGGCCTTGCCCATACTTCTGGCAATTGACTTTGGTTCAACCAGTTTTATGTTGAGTGATATTCCAAGCTGCTGCTTCATTTCATTATGTATCTTTCTTCGAATAATTTCCAGATCTTTTGTTTCATCAGAGAAGAAGTTCTCTTCCACTTCTACCTGAAGTTCTACATTGTCCAGTTGGGTTGATTCCCTGTCAATTATAATTTGATAGTGAGGTTCGGTGTTCTCAATTTTCATTAAAATGTTCTCTATCTGGGATGGAAATACATTGACTCCCTTAATAATAAGCATATCGTCATTTCTGCCCAGAAGCCTGTGCATTTTAACTGTTGTTCGTCCACAGGAGCAGTTATCCCGAAAAAGCCATGTTATGTCCCTTGTCCGGTAGCGGATAAGGGGTGTTCCTTCTCTGGAAAGGGTCGTAAATACCAGTTCCCCTTTTTCCCCTTCCGGCAGGACTTCCCCTGTCTCCGCATCTATAATTTCCGGATAGAAAAAATCTTCATTAATATGGAGACCGTTCTGTTCCTCGCATTCACAGGAGACTCCGGGACCTATAATCTCTGTAAGGCCATAGATATCGTAGGCTTTAAGGTTAAGTTTCTTCTCAATCTCCACCCGCATGTTGTCTGACCATGGTTCTGCCCCGAAAATACCTGCTTTTAAATCAAAATCACGAAAATCCAATCCCATTTCATTAGCAACTTCTGCCATAAAGAGGGAATAGGAGGGTGTACATGTTAATACAGTTGACTTAAAATCCTGCATGTACTGCAGTTGTTTTTGAGTATTACCTGAAGAAATAGGAATTATAGTAGTCCCCAGAGGACCTGCTCCATGATGAACTCCCAAACCACCTGTAAACAAGCCGTACCCGTAAGCATTTTGTAGTGTATCTGTTTTATCAGCCCCGGCCATTGCCAGGCACCTGGCCATTACTTCAGACCACAGGGTCCGATCGTTTTCTGTATATCCTGCCACAACCGGAGTTCCTGTAGTCCCTGAGGATGTATGTATTTCAATGACATCATCAAGACTGCATGCAAGAAGACCATAGGGAAATGTTTCTCTCATTTCCCCCTTTGTTGTAAATGGCAGTTTACTAATATCTGCAAGAGTCTGAATATTTTCCGGTTTTACACCGGCTCTATCGAACTTCTTTTTATAAAAAGGTACTTTTTCATAAACTCTTTTAACAAGCTCTTTTAAACGTTCCAGCTGAAGCTCCTGCATCTGAGCCAGATTCATACTCTCAATTGCTTTGTTGTAAATCATTTACTTTCTCCTCTTTCATCAACTACCCTGATAGCTTTTCCCTCCTGGACCGGGAGAACACCAGGTTCATGGAGTTCTACTACAGGGCTTATTGTTATTGATGCTCTAAGGTTATCAATTATTCGCCTTTTTAAAGCATTCATATCTCTTGCATCATCCGAAAATATTGAAGGTCCTACTTCTGTTTGTACTATCAGTTTGTCCAGTAATCCATTTTTCTTTACAACAATTCTATAGTTGGTCCCAATTTCCGGCATCTTCATAATTACCTCTTCTATCTGGGAGGGGAATACATTAACACCATTGATAATGAGCATGTCGTCTGTTCTTCCCTTAATTCTGCTGATTCTTCTGGAAATTCTTCCACAGCTGCATGGCCCGGGTATGATCGAAGTCAGATCTCTTGTTCTGTACCTTAGAATGGGAGTGGCTGTTCTTATCAGTATGGAAAGTATAAGCTCTCCTGTTTCTCCGTCCGGAACTTCTTCAAGAGTCTTCTCGTTAACTATTTCCATATAGTAGGAATCTTCCCATAGATGCATTCCTGATTTTTGATCACATTCGAATGCTACACTGGGGCCGTTCATTTCTGAAAGTCCGTAGGAGTTATATGCATCTATACCAAAGAGATTTTCTATTTTTTTTCTAATTTCCTCTGAGTGGGGTTCTGCCCCTACAAGAGCTTTTTTCAGCTTAAAATCGGAAAGTTTATATCCGAACTCTTCCATTTTTGAATAAAGATAGAGCATGTAGCTTGGAGTTGCATGAACAACTGTTGTTCCAAAGTCCTTCATCAGCTGAAACTGACGTTTTGTATTTCCGCTGGAAACAGGAATTACCATCATCCCTAGTTTTTCAGCTCCGTAATGGAGACCCATACCCCCGGTAAACAGGCCGTAGGTCATCATGTTTTGAAAAATATCGCCTTTATGACAACCTACAGATACCAAAGATCTTGTTGTCAGATCGGTCCATCTGTCCAGGTCTCTCTGTGTCTGGTATATAACTGTGGGTGTTCCTGTTGTCCCGCTGGAAGCATGCATTCGTACTACTTCCTCTT
This sequence comes from Spirochaetaceae bacterium, assembly GCA_030643345.1. GTDB lineage: Bacteria > Spirochaetota > Spirochaetia > B11-G9 > B11-G9 > JAJRQE01. The sequence continues at coordinate 497 of DAOWMA010000147.1, read as the reverse complement.
TGTCTACAGCCATCAGGCCAAAGGGATACGCTTCCCTTAAATCTTCTTTGGTGGTAAAGGGAATATTTTTGATATCAGCCAGGGACCTAAGATCTTCCGCACTTTCTAGTCCTACATTACTTAATCTTTTTTTATAAAAGGGTGTTTTCAGGGCATCTGCAACAGTTTTTTTGTATCTTAGAAGCTGCAGGGCACTTAAAGCTTCTTTGTCCATGGTTTCAATTTCTCTGTCATGATAAAGACCAATCATTTTTAATCCTGCTTTAAACCTATTTTCTTCGCCGTTCTTTCAAAACCGGCCATTGAGCCTTCAATTACTGAGTCTTCTACGCAGTATGCAATTCTAAAGTATCCCGGTAAACTGAAACCCCTTCCCGGTACAACCAGAATTCGTTCCTCCTGCAGCATATCCACAATTTTCATATCATCACCTTCGGGAGCTTCTACAAAGAAGTAGAATGTGCCTTCGGGAATTCTGAATTTATAACCGAATTCTG
>DAOWMA010000128.1 GCA_030643345.1 Spirochaetaceae bacterium | reverse complement strand
TTAAGTCGACTTCTATATCTTTGAAGCCGAGATCATAAAGATAAGAGTATAATTTTCTACCAATATAAGGATCAAAATTACCATTCTCAGTGACAATATCCGATACTTTTGCTATTGCAGTCTCCAATTTTGATGAAAGTCCATAATGACTAAGGCAGTTATGATCAAGATCTATAAGACACAGTATCCCATCAGGCTTAAGAATGTCAGTCAGCTTTTTAACAATATCAAAACTATTCTGCCTATGATATTCCAGAAAAAATCGAACCCAAATAAAATCAAAACCCTCCATATTAGTTAAAGAATTATTTGCGTCGTGATTAATAAACTCAAGTCCTTCTATCCCATATTTTTTTCTGGCATAAGCAATCCTTTCCAATGAAGAATCAATGCCTGTTACATGTCCGGATTCACCTACAATTTGTTTAAGGAATGAACTTGTTATTCCGGAACCGCAACCTATATCAGCTACTCTCATTCCCTCTTTCAGTCCGGCCCATAGTGCCTGCCTTTCCAGTCTTGGGTAATCTGTCTTAATATCCAGACGCATACATTCACTATCATGTTCCATTATGTAACTTTGAGCTCTCAATATTTAAATCCTTTACAATCATAAGCTGGATTTGCATTATAACACAATAAATTTAAAAAAGTATACTTTTTTTCTTTTCTCATTATTAGTATCTTATAATAAGGAGGGCTATCATGAAAATTAAACAAATAATGATACCTGTTGATAATTCCCGGTATTCCTTCGATGCAGTTCAATACTCAATTGACTATGCCAAAAGTATGGAGTGTAAAATTTTGCTGCTTCACTGCCACAAGCAGTTTCCAACGGTTATCGGAGAACCACATCTTCAGGTTGCAATAAACAAAATACTTGAAAATGCAAATAAATTAATGGAGCCCTACAGAGAAATCTACAGAGAAAACGGCATTTCATTCAAGGAACTCCTGTTAGAGGAACCTGCCGGTAAAGTTATCTCTGAAACAGCAAAAATTGAAGGAATTAACCTGATTATTATGGGCTCAAAAGGCATGAGTGATTTAGCAGGGCTGATCCTTGGAAGTACAACCCACAAGGTTTTACATACGGCCCCCTGTCCTGTTCTGGTCGTCCGCTGATTCTAAGATCATTTCACCAACTTCCAGTTGCAATACATTGTAGAGACGTTGCATTGCGACGTCTCTACAAGTATTATTGGAACATGTTTTTACCAATTTCAAAACAGGATATGCAGAAACGGGGATGGGAATCCTGCGATTTTATACTTGTTACCGGGGATGCCTATGTCGATCATCCATCTTTTGGCGCAGCTGTAATTTCAAGAGTACTGGAAGCCGACGGATACAGGGTCGGTGTAATTGCCCAGCCCAAATGGGACTCTCGTGATGATTTTATGAAGCTTGGAAAACCAGGATTAGCCTTTCTTGTAACTTCCGGAAACATGGATTCCATGGTAAACAAATATACAAGTGCAAAAAAAGTCCGAAAGAAAGATGCCTATTCCCCCGGAGGAGCATCCGGGAAGAGACCTGACAGAGCTACAATCGTATATACATCACGAATCAAACAGGCCTACAAAGGAACAACTGTTATACTTGGAGGTATAGAAGCCTCCCTTAGACGGTTAGGGCACTATGATTATTGGTCAGACAAGGTTCGTAAGTCTATACTCCTTGATACCAAGGCAGATATGCTTATCTACGGGATGGGAGAAAACACCATTCGAAAACTTGCGTACAGGCTTAAACAGGGAGATCAGATATCTGAAATAACTGATTTACGGGGGACGGTATTTAAGCATAAACCAGTTATTATAAAGGATTCACGCACAATCAGCCTTCCATCCTTCAAGGAAATCTCAACCGATAAAAAACTTTATACTGAAAGTTTCAGGATCCAGTACGAAAATACCGATTCTATTATTGCCTCCACACTCATTGAAAACTACGGAGACTGGGATATTGTACAAAACCCGCCGGCAAAACCGATGACAACCAGAGAACTGGATCATAGCTACGACCTGCCCTATACCCGGGATGAACATCCCACATATAAAAACAGGGGTGGCATTCCTGCATTAAAGGAAGTTAAATACAGCCTAACCAGCAGCAGAGGCTGTTTTGGCGGCTGTAATTACTGCGCACTTACCTTCATTCAGGGAAGGACCATACAGGCCCGCAGTCATGGATCTCTTGTAAGGGAAGCGGAAAAACTGACCAAAGATAAGAATTTTAAGGGATATATCCATGATGTTGGAGGCCCAACTGCTAACTTCCGGACACCTTCCTGCAGGAAACAGCTTACTGCAGGTGTATGTAAAATTAAACAGTGCCTTTTCCCTGGACCCTGCTCAATGCTGGAAGTAGATCACAGCGATTACATAAGCCTCCTTCGAAAGATCAGGAAACTTCCGGGGATTAAGAAGGTTTTTATACGATCAGGAATACGATATGACTATCTTCTTGAGGATAGTGACCAGACATTTATGTCAGAGCTTGTGGAACATCATATCAGCGGTCAATTAAAAATTGCACCGGAACATGTCTCAAAAGAGGTGCTTGATGCGATGGGACGGCCATCCATCAACAGCTTTATTGAATTCAGTAATAAATATAAAAAAATGAATAAAGAGAAGGGTTTAAAACAGTATTTAATACCCTACCTGATATCCAGTCATCCTGGTTCAAAACTTAAACATGCTATTGAACTGGCAGAATTTTTAAAGGGCTATGGATTTATTCCGGACCAGGTTCAGGATTTTTATCCAACCCCTGGAACTCTCTCTACCTGTATGTATCATACAGAATACCATCCTATAACAGACAGGAGTATATATGTCCCCAAAACTCATCAGGAAAAAGCCATGCAGCGGGCACTGATCCATTACAATAAACCGGAGAATTATAAGCTGGTAAAGAAAGCACTCCTTCAGGAAGGAAGGTCCGACCTTATAGGTTTTGAAAGAAGATGCCTGATAAAACCATTCGAGTCACGAAAAGGAAAACACAACGGGTGAATCTTATAAATAAAGACAAACAGTTCTATAAAAAATTTATTTCTATTGCAGGGCCTGTTGCTCTGCAGAATCTCCTGATGTCCTCTCTTGCACTTGTTGATATTGTAATGATAGGTCAGCTTGGAGAAACTGCCATTGCGGCTGTGGGTCTGGGGGGACAGCTCTTTTTCCTGGCAACCCTGCTGTTCTATGGGATTTCAAGTGGGGGAGCTGTTTTTTTTGCACAATTCTGGGGAAGAAAAGATACAAGGAGCATTAGAAAAACTATTGGACTTGTTGTAATTCTGGCTGAGAGCGGTGCAGTACTGCTGTCGATAATTTCCATTACCGTACCTGAGGCTGTGCTGAAAATTTTCACTACCGATCCTCTGGTTATATCAGCCGGAGCCGGGTATCTGTCTATTACAGGGATCAGCTTTTTATTTACAGGTGCAACTATCGCATATTCTCTGGCTCTGCGTAGTATAGGAAAGGCAGGTGCCCCTTTAAAAGCCACAATTGTCTCTATAACTGTGAATACAATTCTTAACTACATATTGATTTTCGGGAAATTCGGTTTCCCTGAAATGGGAATAACGGGAGCAGCAATAGCTACTGTGATTTCCAGGTTTATTGAGATTGTCATAATACTTTCATATATCTATAAGTCAAATAATATTCTGGCAGCAAATATAAGTGATTTTTGCAACCTGGAAGCACATTTTGTTAAGAAATATCTTAAAACAACCATTCCGGTTATTCTAAATGAACTTGCATGGGCAATCGGTATGATGGTTTATAAAATTGTCTATGCACGTATGGGTACAGAGAGTATTGCAACCATAGGAATAACAGAAACAACAGGTGGTATTATTTTTTCTTTTCTGATTGGTTCAGCAAATGCCTGTGCAATTATGGTCGGGAACAAGATTGGGGAAGGTAATCTTAAAGATGTACATATCTATTCACGCAGATTTATTTTTTTATCAATAGGGATAGGTTTAATAACAGGTGGTATACTTGCACTCCTTGCACCAATTATTCCTATGGCTTTCAATGTATCAGATGCAGTTCGAAAATCTGCTACATTAATTATGTATATACTGGCGGCATTTGTAGTACTTAAGTCATATTCTCTTCATTTTGTAATAGGAATGTTTCGTGGAGGCGGAGATACAAAGTTTGCTTTTCTGATTGATATTATAGGAACCTGGGCAGTAGGTGTACCTCTTGCTGTTATTTTTGGAATAATTCTGAAATTCCCACTTTATCTTGTTGTATTGCTTATAAGTATGGAAGAAGTGTTCAAAGCAGGTCTGAGCTTTTACAGGTATAAAAGCAACAGGTGGATTCATGATGTTGCAGATTAAGTGGGGGCTATAGGAGATTTAAAAAGATGAAGTTTCCCTGGTTTCGACAAAAACCAATTAAAATACTCTCCATTGACGGTGGGGGAATAAGGGGATATATTCCAGCTCTGGTCCTGGAAAAGCTATCTGCTCTTCTGAATCATGATTCCGGAAATAGTGATCTATTCACGGCTTTTGATATTATAGCGGGAACATCAAGTGGTTCTCTTACAGCCCTGGGAATAGCGGCTCCGGATAAAAAAATGGGGGATGAAGGGTATACAGATAAACCACGATATTCTATGACTGAGATAGTTAATATCTACGAAACATGCAGAACAGATATCTTCCCTGAAAGGGCCCTGGAACATCTTGGTATGGTAAAACAGGCTTTCCATGAAAAATATGATTCATCAGGCTTTGAAAAAGTCCTTGATGGTCTTTTTAGGGAAAGAAGCATGAAAGATTGTCTGACAAATGTTCTGATAGCCAGCTTTGACATACTCAGTGATAAACCTGTCATTATAAGTAATGATGACGATTTCTATATGAAGGATGTCGCCAGAGGTTCCTCTGCAGCGCCAACCTTTTTCGAACCAGCTTTAATAGAATCAATTTCAAAGGGTAAAAAGTATTGTATGATCGATGGTGCAATGGCGGCCAATAATCCGGCTATGTTTGCATATATAAAAGCCAGGATAAAATACCCGAAGGCCGATAAATTCATTATTCTCTCACTTGGGACCGGTCAATCAATGGAGTTTTATAATTACGAACAGATAAAAAACTGGGGATTTGTTGAATGGATACTACCATCCAACGGAACACCTGTTTACAGTATCATGTCCAGAGCCCAGGAAGGTTGTGTCAATATGCAGCTAAGCAATATCCCCGGTGTAGAATTTTACCGGATAAATCCAGTCCTGGAAGGGGAAAGTCTGGAAATAGATAATATAAGTTTTAAAAACATGAAAAAGTTGAAAACTGCAGCAGAGAAGGTAATAGAAGAGAATCTGAATCTATTGAAAAAGCTTGCACGGGATTTGACATCGTAGGGACAGCCACCCAGGGTTTCCAAAGGAAATCCTGGGTGACTGCCCCTACTAGCTTATCGTATCATCCAGCTCAACAGAGACTTTTACCATCTTATCTTGTACTTTGAGAAACGCATCTACAACCTGAGGATCAAAATCTTTACCTTTACTTTCAATAAACATCGTTATTATTTTATCTACAGGCCAGGGATCTTTGTAAACTCTCTTGCATATTAACGCATCAAAAACATCTGCAATAGCTGTTAATCTACCGAAAATGTGTATTTCTTCCCTTTTCAGCCCTCTGGGGTATCCTGTTCCATCCCATTTTTCATGATGCTGGTAAGCAACTATTGTGGCTGCCTTTAACAGCTCTCTATCTGAGTGTTTGAGCATATCATGACCATACTCTGTATGATTTTTCATTGTTTTACGCTCAGCATCAGTAAGTTTTCCAGGCTTATTCAGTATCGAATCGGGTATAGCAATTTTGCCAATATCATGCATGGGAGAGGCATCTTTCAGTAAATTTACCTGTTCTTGTTTCAGACCGTAGGATTCAGCCAGTATTCTTGAGTACTCAGCAACTCTTCTTACGTGATACCCTGTTTCTTTTGAACGCATTTCTCCAACTTCTGCAAGAGTAAGTATTATTTCACGCTGGGTAAGCTTGATTTCTTCTGCATAGGCAAGAACCTCAAGCTGCTTTCCTGTATAACTTGCTGCCAGAAGAAGATGTTCCAGATCTTTTTTTGTGAAATTTTTATTTCCTGACACCTTATTAATTGCCTGATAAACACCAATGATCTCTCCTTTACTGTCCTCAATAGGAAGAGCAAGGATATTTCTTGTATGATATCCTGTAGCTATATCTATCTGCTGATCAAAACGATCATCATTGTATGCATCATTTATTACAAGATGCTCTCCTGTTTCAGCTACATGACCTGCAATCCCT
>DAOWMA010000382.1 GCA_030643345.1 Spirochaetaceae bacterium | reverse complement strand
CGGAACAGATTCAAAGCTTCCCGGCAGACCGGACGACCTTATTGGACTTATTACATTTGCCAGGTATGCCGACACCCTCTCTCCCATATCTATGTCACATAAAATAATAAGCGAGTTTATCGATTCACTGGATACTGTAAAAACAGAGTCAGAAGACGGAACAGCAATCGGAGATGCTGTTGCGCTGGCAGCTGCCAGATTAAAATCCATCGATGAAAAAAAACAGGAGGGAAAGGGTTACACAATTAAAAGTAAAATTATTATTCTTCTGACAGATGGCGAAAATAATGCTGGTAAATATTCACCTGGTGAGGCTGCAGAACTTGCAAAAAAATGGGGAATAAAAATCTATGCAATTGGTTTTGCAGGGGAAGCCAGCTATGTTACAGATAGTTTTTTCGGTCCAAAAAGAATCCCTGTAGGATCTACTGTCAACAGGGACGTATTAAAACAGCTGAGTGAGCAAACCGGCGGAACCTACTTCCATGCAGATACAGCTGAGGAATTGGAAAAGGTATATACCGAAATTGATAAACTTGAAAAATCTGAACTTGTATCATATTCACATATTGAATACAGGGAACTATTTCCTGGTTTTCTTTTCTTTGCGCTGGGGCTGATCTCCGTAAGTAAATTACTCGCTTTAACTGTTTTAAGGAGGCTGCCCTAGTGGACCAGTTTGTTTTTCTTAAACCGGGAGCACTCTTTCTCCTATGGGTCCCTCTGATTGTTCTTGTTATAGGGATTATCAGTATTATCAGCAGCAGGAAATTTCTTTCACACAGCTTCAATTTTACAGGAAGTACAAAAATTTCAGGTCATTTTAAAATTCCGGTTCTTTCTGTATTTGTTCTTGGAGTTATTCTGATTACCTTTTCCCTAAGTCGACCATCATGGGGTACAAAGGAAACTACCGTATCAAAAAAGGGAAGAGATGTTGTTTTTGTAATAGATGTTTCCAGGAGTATGCTTGCAGAAGATATTGCACCAAACCGGCTTGAACGTGCAAAAATTGCTATTCTTGATTCATTAAATGCTATAGACGGAGATCGGGTTGCACTTGTCGCTTTTGCAGGGAGTACAGTTGTAAAATGCCCATTAACACTGGATTATAATTTTTTTAAACAAGCTGTTTATAATTTGGCACTGGACTCCGTCTCAAGAGGGGGCAGTATGATTGGTGATGCACTAAGAAAAACACTTTCTGATGTATTTAAAGGTGGAAATAATGGATACAGGGATATCATTTTAATTACAGATGGAGAAGATCAGGAGAGTTATCCGGTAAAAGCTGCTGAAACACTGGCACAGAAAAATATACGGCTTATTGCTATTGGACTTGGAGATGAAAATATTGGTAAAAGAATACCTGTAACAGATAGTAAGGGGAATAGAATATTTCTTACCTATAAAGGTCAGGAAATTTGGAGCAAACTTGATGCCGATACCTTAAGGAAGATGACTGCAAAAACATCCGGAGGCAGATATCTGAATGTTTCGACTGGTAGATTTGATCCTGGAGATATATACAGCACTCTAATAAAAACCCAGGAGAAAAAGTTTATCGAAAAGGAAACAACTATTCTTAGAGAAGAACGCTTTCAATATTTTCTGCTGCCTGGAATATTATTAATATTTATTGCTGCAATCCTGGGAAATTTGCATTTTGGGAGACGTAGGGAAAAATGAAATACATATTTTTAATATGCAGTATTGGTTTTCTCTCTTTCTCTCTTATGGGAGAAGGAATATCGGAAGCTGCAGACAATGGAACTGAAAAATTACAAAAAGGGGTAGAATCATTTAACACAGGCAATATTCAGGAAGCAATCAGCCTGTTTGCAGAAGCATCAAATTCCGGGAATGATAAAATTGCCGCATCTGCCTACTACAATCATGGGACTGCTCTTGCAAAAGCATCAGACAGCATTGAAGATTCCAGCAAGGTCCAGCCCATGCTGGAATCTGCATATCAATCAATCAAGAGGGCCTGTTTATTAGATGCTCTTTCTAAAGAAAATATGGTAAGGGCCCGGAGAAATATGCAGTTAATCAGAGAAAAATTACTGCAATTACAAAACGAGTCCAATCAGAAAGAGAACAGTAAAGACCATAAGTCTGAAGAATCCATGAATGATGAAAATAGTAAAGATAATACAGAAAAGAACGATGATGGACAGAAAAGCCAGAAACAAAATTCAAATTCTGACATGAATAAAGAACAACAGGACAACAATATGCAGAGCTCAGGGGACCAGGAAACAGAATCTTCGTCGGAATCTATGGAAGAAAAAGAGATGAATGATATTCTCAATCAGGAGAGTAAAAATATGCAGGTCCGTCAGATACTTGAGTCAAAAGGAGGAATAAGTAATGTTGATAAAGACTGGTAGTTCACAAAAATATCGGCTTATCTTAATCTTGTTTTTTGTTATTTCTCTTTATCCTGCTGTAAGTTTTTCGCAGTCAATATCTTTAAATTCGGAACTCGAACAGGATGAAATATGGCTTGGTGATTCAGTAAGGCTGACAATAACTTTACAAGGGAGCGAACAGTCCTTTGAGCCGAAACTCCTTATACCGGGAGTAACAATTGTTAATTTGGGAGGAGGTAAAAGAAGCAGTGAATCTGTTACAAATATAAATGGAAAAGTAACAAGAAATGTAAATCTTACATTTGTATATACTTTAAGTCTTACACCGGATAGAGCAGGTGAACTTACTATTCCACCTATT
>DAOWMA010000110.1 GCA_030643345.1 Spirochaetaceae bacterium | reverse complement strand
TGTCGGATAAAATCTTTAAATTCCGGTCTGTACAAAAAAGAATCTATAAGAGCAGCCTTCCCCCCCAATACAAAACTCTCTTCTGTTATCACTTCACCAAAAGGAGAGATACTTTTAAGCCCCTCTGTATCACTCGCTCTATCAAAAATTCCGGTAAATATTGTTTCCGGTATCCTTGCTGGAACAAAAAGCCCATACTCAACAACAGCTGTAAGTGAATTACTGTCAATAGAATTTTCCCAATCATTTTTAATAGTATATTCCCATCTGGATTTTGGTGGATCATCCTCATATTGCACATAAGCTGAATTATAAAATCCATCAAGCCTGTTGTCAGGCAGAGAGTTGTAATAAAGTTCTTTAAGTTTTATAACTGAGGGATTATCCATCTTTTCAAAATAATTTATTTCAGTATAAGCTATATTAATATCCCAATTAATATCATCCCCTCTTGAATCAATTCCGGCATCCATATGAAAAAACAACTCGTCACCTTCTTCAATATTGTAGGAACGGGTATCTGAACCCTCCGGTTGATCTTTACTTAGATGAATAGTAGATTCAGGAAGTACTCCATCCAAATATGTTATTGCTGCAACACCATCTTCTGAAGCAAGATTACTGTCCAGAAGGGCCAGGGACTGACTGACCTCTATTTGCCCACCTGTATATGCTTTCCATTTTCGAAGCGGTTCCTGACTATAATATGTACGAAGATAATCATCCTCGTTTACGTTCTCAGCCTGTATCAGACTTACATCTGTCCCATAGTCTGTCGGAGTAAAACTGTCTATTGTATTTCTATAATATTTATTACTGTCTGCAATAAGATAATCTATTAGTCCATCACCATCTATATCATTAAACGAACTCTTACTCTTCATCCAGTTGTTCTGCATTGATAAAGAGCCACTGGCCATTCCAGCAGTTGCTGAAAGACCCAGATTATATCCCAGCTGATTATTCATGTTCAAAAGTCCCGGAAGTCCGGACAATGATAGATCAGGACTGGTATTAAAACCATATCCGGTATTCTGATATCCTCTTAAGGCCCCCCCATCTTTCCAGACAGCATCAGGCAGGTTATCTCCATTAATATCCAACAGAGTTGATTTTGTTATAGTATTTGAAAAGTTAACACCTCCGCTTACCCCTAATGAAAAAAGAGGTTTCCACCCCCACTTAAACAATTTTATTCTTTTAAAGATATCAACAGATACTCCTAAATATAAACTCGCTCCAATACCAAAGGTGCATGTCCGGATAAGCCCTGGAAAGGTAGATCCGGAAACAGCTCCCCACTCAATTCTTTCTTCTCCAAATCCTTTATATCCATCTACAATTCCAGCTTCATTTTCATGTGTCGGCAGTTTTTTATACTCAAAACCATACCTATAAAACTCATTCCCACTACCATTCAATTCAGTAAAGGTTTCTAATACAGTCTGGCCAAATTCATTTTGAGTGTAATGGAATTTACAGGTGCGAAAAACATCATCATTGTAAGATATTTGTACTTCATCCAGGCGTCTTGCCAGTTTGGATACAAACCTGCCACGTCCATCTATTCTTCTGTCCGGTCTTGGAGTACTCGCAGGTATATCAATATCAGTATTAAAAACTATCTTATAAAGGCCATCAACAACTGTACTTCCATCATCATGCCCTGAATATCTTATCTCTTTTAAATAAGTATATTTATTATCATTGTCATAGTCGTAAATATAACTAACCGTGTTTCCGTTGGCATCTTTTTCTTTAGTCAGGTACCAGATATAGGTTTTTGCATGGTTGCTTCTATCCGGACCTATCCATCCATTCTCTGTCCCGAAAGTCTGCATTATTCCGTTTTTATCTGTTACTTCCCAGTAATCAATTCCACCTTCCAGCTTTCTTCTTATTCTTTTAAATTCCTTCTCAACACGAGGTTGATAATATTTTGGAAAGCTGGAAAAACCGGCAGTAAGTACAAGTTCTTCGCCTCCAAGAATATAAGTGTCATTGTTATCGTACTCTGGCAGGCCAAAGCGTGTATCTGTTGTAATGGAAGGAACTGAAATATTAAAACCCCTTCCCATCCAGCTGTTTGGACTTTCGCTGTTGTAGCTTAGGGCAAGATTTGGTGTGGCACTTCCACGTCCCGGGGGCAGGTTTAATGGAATTTGAAAAGAAGCACTTCCGGTAGAGTCCGGCCTTAATCCTTTTAGGCCCATTACCCTGGAAGAAGGGTTTGCTGCTTCCAGATTTTTTATGCTGTTGATATCAAAGTTAACAGGACCCGGGCTTTCAGGTATCTTAAGAGTACCGTTTATCAAATCTGTAAAATGGTTTGTCAGGCTTACGACAACACCATTCTCTTTATCTATTTCCACCCGTGGAAGACGTTCCCAGTTACTGCTGTCTTTATCATAAAAATAAGTAAACAGGTTGGAAAGCGCTGTTTCGGATTCAAGGAGTTCTTTATTGAAGGGTATTGAAACCTTAATATTCTTATTAAAGTGTATATCATCTGGCAAAAAGCGGTAAGGTACGGCACCTGCTGTTACATTTTTTATTGTTTCATTTACTTGAGGGGAAGAGTTTTGTTTAAGTATCTCTATTGTTACCACCCGGTCTACTGCCCCTGCAGGAATCTCTAATTTTATCCCATCGTATTCAAGAATACTATCAGCTCCTGAACTTATTTTCCGGGAATATACCTCCAGTGGATTATTTGGAACAGATTTTGTCTCTGTCAGGGTCGCATCTGTAAAAATATCTCTGTATATCTCTGCATTATCTGCAAGAAGAGGAAAGGGTATAATTGATAGAAAAAAAAGAACCAAAATTGCAAAAACAGTACTTTTTCTTATATTATTCATTAATTATAAGCTCCTGATTATTTTTAAATGTTATGGAAACAGGAATATTCGGAAAATCATCCAGTGGAGAAATAACAACGATATATCCATTTTTACCCTGTGTATGAAAGGGTGCATCATCATCCCGGAATGTAGTAATCCATACACCATTAAGACTTAAGTCGAAGTCACCGGTTCCCGAATCGTAGGTAATATCAATAATATTTGTCTGGTTATAACCGGATTTCAAACTTGCTGCGTTGTCCCAGGATTGTAATACTGTAAAGAGATTGCCAGTTAATTCTCCGATTATGAACTCTTTCTTTGTATTTATAAGTACAACCAGCATCGTATCGTCATGGCTGCCGAATACTACACCATATCCGGCTATATCATTTCCACTAAGTTTGGAAAGTGTCACATTCAGATTAGTAAAAGGATCAGATACTAAACCTTCCTGGCTCCACAATGTGTATCCGAATTGTTCTGAGTATTTTGTATCGTTTGTTGCAAACTCAATTATCCCTGTACCACCAACCTCTACAAAAAGAGAGGAGTTCTCTTCTATTATAGTCACATCCAGAGGATCTTTAACTACATACAGTATAGGAGTAACAGAGCATCCGGAAGTAATAATAATCAACAATATTGTAATCAAAGTATTTATTCGAATTAACTTTTTATTTCTCATCTAATTCTCCTTTGGATGCATAGCCGAGCAGTGAGCTTGCGAACGACCAGGCCTGCTTAAAGACTTTGAATTGAATTTAAAGATACCCTGTAATTAATAAGACCCCCACCTCCAAGAGTAGGATCACCAATAAACTCTGAAGAATTCGGTGAGATTAAAAAATAAAAGGTTTTCTCATCATAAGAGTAGTTCTCTATTGGTATCGCATTACTGTTTACTATCGTTTCAGGCACATGCCCTTCAAGATAATAATTCATCCAGGAATCAGCACCGGAACCTAATCCATCTTGTGTAACAACAATCATGGCTTTTCTTCTGGGAGGAACGTAAATCGAATACCAATCCAAATCTTCTATTTCCTCACCATCATTGGAACGGTAATAATATAGATTTGAATCAAGGTCCCATACAAGTATTGTTGCCTTCTCTTTTATATTATTCCCTTCAAGATTATCCTGTATTACATTACTTCCCACACCAAGTGTCGGATCAGAAGGCCCAAACAACACTGTCCCGCGTACTTTGCCAAGGGTATAGAGATAACGATGCTCACCTGTAACGTCAGTGTCTGTTAGAGAAAGACTCGTTCCCTGATAGAGGATTTTATAAACCGGGATAACAGCATCCTCTGCCCTGTAAAGAATATATTCATCTGCTCCGGGATCTGCATTCCAGGTTATTTCTATTGTTTCTTCTTTTTCAAAAGAGGTTACAGACGGCACTTCGATAACAGGGTCTGTATTAACCCGGAGTATATCTCCCAAAAGCCCTATGGAACATGACAACATGGTGAGTGAAACCACTATAATGACTAAAGATTGTATCTTCATTTTAATCTCCTTTGGTTGCATAGCTGAGCAGGGAGCTTGCTCCCGACCAGGCTTTTACCATTGGATTAAACCTGTATCTGCAGTAAAAAGACGGCTCTATGGAAATAAGTATATTTTTATAAAATGCAGTGTGCAGACGGGTGGCAAACCCTAATGAAAGTTGTTTGTCTGTGAAAAGATATTCATATCCAATGGAGGCAGATAAAGAAAATGCAGTGCTTTTTTCAGACACAACACTCCCGTATAACCGTTCCTGCACTAATATATCCAGCTGCAGTTCGGGTGCCAGCTGGAAGATAATCTTATTCCTGTAATACCAAAGTGCAGATACGGTAACCGGAAAACCCATCCGTATTGAATGAAGAGAGTAGCTCTCAAATCTCTCTTTATTCATACCCAATGAATAATCAACTCCAATACCGTATCCTAAAGCAAAAGTAAAAATGTCCCATTTAAAAAGAGGATTAACAGGGGTAAGACTGCTGTTGATATGAACTGACACAAGTCCCATAAGAGAATCTGCCCAGGGATCAAAGGGAAACCAGTATCCCAACCCCGATTCAATATCGATAACTCCCCGCTCTTTGCTTTCTACCTTAATTCTTTTTGGAACTCCAAGGATTTTATAGAAATAGATAATAATTCTATCCGACATTGTCTGAACAAGTTCCTGGTAACCCAAAGTTGTATTCTTCGCATAAAATACAGTTTTGATCTCTCCGGCTTCCCGGTCGTAGAGTTTTACTTCAAAGTCATAGTAATCGCCAGTTACTTTTAAAAAACCGTAAAGAATAAAATCACTGTTATCTGCTTCACTCAAAAGCGCTGTATCCAGGATCGATTTTGGGATAACTTTGCTTTTTGATCTTGAAAGAGAAAGAACACCCTCTTTATCTGTTTCTCTTAAACTCTTAAACAGGTCCTTTGTAATATTCTCTTCTGCAAATTCATCTCCATTCGGGCTGTACTGATACAGGTTTGCAAGACTCAGATCAAAACCTGAGATAGTGATTGCAATTAATACATAAACTATGGATATCAGCACTTTTTTTGTTCTCATCTAGTAACCTTCCTCCCTGCTTATACCCGCAAGGACATTTAAAGCAGTCAGCTCTTCATCTTTTGTAAGAACCTTCTCTTCCAGAAGAGGAATAAGATCATTCTTTATTCCGGGTAAACTACTTCCGTCCGCTGGATTCTGGTAATATAGGGAAGCATTAAAATAACAGAGTGCTTCTGTATTTGAGGGATCAATATAAAGGATCTTTTTATATATTTTGACAGCAGCTGTAAAATCTTCCTTTTTATACTCTATAAAACCTTCGCTTAAAAACTGCTGCAAAGGGCCATCCGATTCCACAAGAGCATTAACAATAAGTAATCTTTCAGCAGCATTTTTAGTCTTTACTTTTTCTGTATAGGTCATTATAAGACTCTTCACTTTCTCTATTTCAACAAGACTTGAAGTTTTTGCTTCAATAACAGCAAGACCAAGAATACTGCTTTGTTCTTCTGCATCTTTGGAGAGTACTGCTATTTTTTTATTTATTTTTAAATCCAATTTGGAAATTATTTCTTCCACATTAAGCTGCTTCTGTTGTAATGTGTTTAGAGTTTTATTTATTTCTAAAGTTACAGATTTAGCCTGAAAAAACAGTATCGAGAATAAGGCAATTAAAATCCCTGTACTTAGTAAAATTACTTTCCTCATCAATACCACACTTTGAATAAATTTTTTGTTTCTAATATAGTAGTACTGGTGGAAATACGATCCTGCTTCAAAGTTTAGGAAATTTATTTTTATTTTTTAAATTTTATTGGAATATTGGAAATATAAAACTAATCTCTGAAGGTTACCTGTCTAATTAAATTTATCACCCTGCCAGTTTTTGGGGTTTGTTTTTATATATTCTGATATATTTTGAAAGGATTCTTTGTTTCGTATAATGTGTTCATAATAATTACGTTGCCAAATCGAAACACCGATGGTTTCATTCATTTTATTAATGGTATGGGTACAACGCGCCTTGAATGCCCGCACGACGTTTCCAACCGTCGTTGCAGGGGTACGATTTATCGCATCCTGTTTTGGTTTGATGATAATTTGATTATTGTTTATGATCTTGTTATTAATGGGTTCATTGTTATCGATGGGTTCATTGTTATCGATGGGTTCATTGTTATCGGGCGCAATAAATTGCGCCCCTACGAGGGGATCATTAAATCGGATAATTCCATGGATATGATTCGGCATAATAATATATTCATTTAATTCCACATTATTATGATGGTTTGGAATATCCTTCCAATGGACATTTGCAATATTACTATATTCATTTAAAATAATTTTTTTATTTTTTATAATCCCAAATTTCTGTCCCCTGTCTTTTGTGCAAATTGTAATAAAATACAATCCTGGTTGTGAATAATCATATCCTTTCAAACGCATTGAACAACGACTGTGTATTTCCGGGTTAAATTTTTTCATTAATACCATACAGCCTGTAACTGTAATCCTGTTCCATCCCGTTTTCTTCAGGGTTGCCGCCACCAGAAGGCAGACAGATAATTACTGCCTCTATTGCAGTACGTTCTGTTGCAATTCCCACTTTCCAGAACCAGGTCTTTGT
>DAOWMA010000199.1 GCA_030643345.1 Spirochaetaceae bacterium | reverse complement strand
GTTCTCTTTTTTTACCCTGTCAATTATCTCCTGGTATTCCCTCTGTGCTTCTTCTTTTGCTCCGGCTGTTTCATTCCGGATAAACTGCTGAGCCTGGAGACGGCTGTTTTTTATCTTTTCGCTCAGCTCACTTTCTGCCGCAGCCTTTATTACAGCTGCCTGCTCATGGGCCTGTTGAATAATCCTCTTAGCACTCTCTTCAACCTCGAGTACCTGATTTATAATCTCCTGCATATTTACCTTCATATCATAGGCAGTGTTTTTAAGGCTGTATTTAATGATAGGTAGTTATGATAAAAGTATCAAGAGTATCTGTTTTAAAAGTTACAAATTCCATTATTATTGACTACAAAGAAGAAGTAATGGTAATTTGGGTTATAGTCAATCAATATTATAAGTAGCAGGAAGAAAGGATTCTTTATGATTATCAGCCTCGGAGAAGCACTTATAGATTTTATCAGCCGGAAAGATCTGACATTTGAGGGATTCCCCGGGGGATCTCCTATGAACACATCCATTGCCATTTCACGTTTAGGTGTCCCCTGTCAGTTTCTTGGAAGAATAAGCAATGATATGTTCGGCTGCCGGCTTATAGATCACCTGCATGATAATTCTGTTGGAACAGATATGGTCCTTAGGACCGATGATTCTACAACTCTTTCTTTTGTACAAAAACAGACTGACGGACAGGCCAGTTATGGTTTTTTTGCAAATAACACAGCAGACAGAAACCTGCCAATAGAGGAACTAAATAGAATCAAACTACCAAAAGAGGCTAAAATCCTCCATTTTGGCTCTATTTCCCTATCCATGGAACCCTGTGGATCCAGTATAAGTAAATTTCTTCTAACCAATTCCAATAATCTGATGTTATCCTTTGATCCAAATATACGACCTTCACTTGTTCCTGACAGGAATAAATATATGGAACGATTTCAGCAGCTTTGCAGTATATCTTCTGTTTTAAAACTTAGTGATGAAGATCTCCTTTGGCTTTATCCTGAACTAACAACTGAAAAAGCTACCAGTTTCCTTCTTGAATCAGGGATTTCATTAATAGCTCTTACAACAGGAAAAACCGGCGCCCTGCTTATCAATAAAAAGCATAGAGTAAGCTCTCCATTATTTGACCTCCCTGTGTCAGATACAATTGGAGCAGGTGATACTTTTCACGGAGCTTTACTCAGCTACTTATATAAAAAGGACTGGCTGAATAGAAAAACTCTGGAGAACCTGAATGAAAAGCAGCTTAGTGAAATTGGTAATTATGCAAATAAAGCTGCCGGGATTAACTGTTACAGGTCAGGAGCAAATCCTCCAAACGAAATGGAAATGGGAAAAGACTGGGGAGTTTAAGCAATGGAAGTGACTCTTGTAATATCGAAATTGATGCCGGTAATTTTAATTATTGCTCTTGGCTGGGTACTTAGAAAATTTAAATTTATAACAGATGAAGGTAATGCATTTTTAAAGAAGCTAATAGTTAATGTGGGTCTTCCAGCTGTACTTTTTGTCTCTTTCCTTAATATGTCAATGACGATGTCACTGGTATTTTTAATACCCGGTATTTTTATACTAAATACCCTCCTGCTTTTATTTGGAAAATTTGCAGCATCTTTTGTTGGAGGTAAATATTCTCCATTTCTATTTACAGGATTTGAATACGGTATGTTTGCAATTGCTGTTTTTACAGCAGCTTATGGAACAGCATCAACATCATACATAGCAATTATTGATCTGGGACATGAACTGTTTATATGGTTCGTTTTTGTAACTGTGCTTCTTTCAGTTTCCGGAAAAAAACATACTGTAAAGGATACTCTTTTTTCTTTTATTAAATCTCCAATTATTCTGGCTATCACTTTTGGTATAATTGGTAATGCATTAAATTTGGGAGAATTTATTAATTCAAACCCAATTTCAAAAGGATTATTAACAACAATTGAAATGCTAATGTCCCTGACTTCTCCGCTTATTTTGCTGTCAATTGGTGCCGGGTTATTATTATCTAAAACAGGAATCAGTTTTGCAGTAAAGGTTACAGCAATAAGAATGCCTGTAGTTCTTGTATTAAGCTATTTAATTGGAAAATTTGTTCTAAGAAATTTACTGTGTCTGCCTTTTGCCTATGAAGCTGCCCTGTTTACACTCTTTATTGCTCCTCCGCCTTTTATAATACCACTTTTTATGCCGGATAAAGATTCACTTGAGAAAGGGGTAATAAATACAACACTTACCTTTTATACTATTGTGTCACTGGTTCTGTTTGTGATCTATTTTTCATTTAATCCGGTGTTGTAAGTATAAAAGATCTCCCTGGATAAGCGTGAAGTATACCCTGGAATCTATAATTCTTTTTGGTCAACAAAAATATGCTCGATTTAAGTGGATAATACTAGTTTTGTTTCGTCTTCTATAGCTTTCTCAACATACTTGTTCAAAGACATTCCAAGTCGTGATGCTGCAATCACAGCCTTACTGTGTAATGCCGGATTGGTGCGTACGACAAATCGTCCGGAAAATGGCTTTTCAGGTGACTTCCCACGCTCTTTGCACCAATCAAGGTAATAATCTACTGATTCGGACATGGCCGTTTCCAAATCTTCAATAGATTTCCCCTTAAATGTGATCACATCCCTCATACCAACAACTTCCCCATGAAAAATGTTAGCATCATCATCAAACTCAACTATACCTGTGTATCCTTTATACTTCATGGTTTCACTCCTGCATTAGTCAGAAAACGTCGAACCGATTTAACAGCTCCCTTATCAGTCTCTTTCCTCGGATGAGGCCTATGGATAACTATATCAACTCCATTAATAGAAAAACCCACCCGAGATCCTGAGCCTTCACGCATTACTGCACCAAGACCAATTAGCAGTGCTTCTATATCGATCCATTTTATATTAGATTTGACAGGATCTGTGAATATTGCTGACAGGGTCTTGTAGTGCTTACTATTCATCATAATATGATACTAGTTTTAGATATCATTGTAAAGTAAAATATAATTTAACACAATAATATTTTACCCGGGGTCTTTTATCTTGTAATTTCATAATTTTAGTCTTATACCATAATATGTGAAACGAAACAGCCTTGAACTACTAAAGAAATGAATCTCTAAATCCAACAGAAAGCCTCTGATTTTGCAGTCTCAAAAGGTTCACTAATTGTACCAATTGAGGTTAAATCGGGGTTATCCGGAACTATAAAATCGCTACACCAACTTATGTATGAAAAAAAATTAACTGTTGCTTTCCGTTTTGATTTTCAACCGGCAAGTATACAGGAAATTTCAACATCTGTTTCTACTAAATAAGGACAGGTTCTGTCCAGGTATAAATTAATTTCATTATCCCTGTATGCTGTTGAACTACTCCCAAAGATTATTGATGAGATAAAAACAAGCCATGAATTCCCTCATGGCTTATAATAAAATTCTATCTATGTCCTACCCTGGTCGGAACTACGTCCCTGCTCGGGCATGCTTCCTTACCACTGTGGTGGATAAAAAGAATCTACATCTTCAATAGTAATTATATGCTGTGGAATATTGGTAATAGCTGGTATTTCCAATCCATTAAACCAGTCTGCAGCTGTTTTTACTGCCAAAGCACCATCACCTTCTGCTGTCTGGTATGTAATAGCAAACAAACCGCCATCCTTAATAAGATCCATACCAACCTTACTGTTACCGGCGGCTACAACAACAACATCTTCTCTGCCTGCTTTTTTAAGAGCCTCTATAATTCCCAGAGTCTGAGCAGAATCGTCCGATGCGAAAATTCCTGTAAGATCATCACCGAAACGTGTTAACCAGTCAGAAACCAGCTGCATAGTTTTTTCAGCTTCAAAACCGGGAGCCTGTTTATCAAGAACCTTGATATCAGGAGCATACCCTGCTAATTCTGAGATGGGACCAAAACATCTTGCAAAATATGGAGATCCACCGGGTGCATGCTGAACGTATGCAACACCACCCTTCTTGCCAAGAGCATCAGCAAATACATGGGAAAGTTTTCTCATTTGACCAAAGTCATCCGGTCCGGTCCATCCAATAGCATAATCCATAGCTGCTGCTTCAGGAAGCATGTTGAAAAGAAGTAGAGGTATTCCGGACTTATTTATTTTTCTTGCCTGCTGGAGAGCTGTTTTTGCATCCAGTGGAATTAGAAGAATCATATCAGGTCTTTCGTTAATAGCCTGATCAATCATCTGATTCTGAACTGCAAGGTCCCAGTTTGGAGACTGAATTTTAATATCCATACTGTAGGCGTCTGCAACTTTTTGTGCACCATTTGTACATGCAGTTGTCCATGGATGATCACCATGTACAATCATTGTAATTTTCTTACCGATAGCTCCATCAGCAGGTGAATCGGGAATATTTTTTTTGTTGGTTATTTCACCGGCAAATTCCATGTCCCACCAGTGCAGTGGATCTGATTCAGCAAGTGCAGATGGATCTGCAGGTCTTGCAGGAACAACACGTTCTGCTTCACCCAGCTTAATTAATTGCTGACCATCGGCCGCTTTCAACACAGAAACATCTACTGCCAGTGAAGCCTCAAGATTGCCAGCTCCAACTGCTGAACTCTCTTCAGAAGCTCCTCCTGCAAAAACAAAACCAGTTGCAGACAGTACAAAAAGCAGACTGAATAGAATAGTTAACAGTTTCTTCATTTCTTCCTCCGTTTTTTCTTCGTGAAAATATTTCCAAATGGTTTTAACAAAACCTAATTTTGGGCATTTTGGATTTCCAGTTCTTTTAAAAGTTCCGGCCTCTGACCAATTACTTTCTCATGTTTATAAATAGCAAAAGCCTCATAGAGAACTACAGAAGCCAATATAATCCCCGCAATAAAAATTTTAACTTCATTACCAAGACCAAAAAGGATAATACCATTGTACAGAACATCC
>DAOWMA010000241.1 GCA_030643345.1 Spirochaetaceae bacterium | reverse complement strand
TATAGCTTAAGGAGCATAAAATGAATAATGATATGACTAAATTTCTAAAGGGACTTAAAAACAATTTTTCTGATCAAAAACCGGTAACCATAGTTATGGGTAACGAAGCTGCGGATTTAGATTCTATTGTCTCTGCAGTAACTTATGCATGGTATTTGTATTTAAGTGATTCTTCCCAAAAACCATTCCCTTTAATTAACATCCCCAGGGCGGATTTTAAACTTAGAACAGAAGCTGTTTTCCTGTTTGAGGAAGCAGGGATTAATATTGATCACTTACTGTTTGTTGAAGATGTAGATCTGGATAAGCTGAAAGCCGGTGGGAAACTAAAGCTGGTATTGGTAGATCACAATAAACTGGCATCCGGCCAGGCCGGTCTGGAAACTGCAATAACCGGGATTATTGATCATCATGCAGATGAAGAATCGTATCCACCGGCTGCAGTAACTGATATCAGGCCTGTTGGTTCCGCGGCCACAATTGTTGCAGAGTATTTCTTAAAAGATCAACGTGAAGCTATTGATAAATCCCTTGGGACGCTTCTTCTTGGCACAATATTGTTGGATACAGTAAATCTGGATCCGGAAGCGGGAAGAGTTACAGATGATGATTCCAAAGCAGCTAAGGAGCTTATTGATATTGCCGGTCTTGATAGTAAAAAACTGTTTGATAAACTTCAGTTTGAAAAATTTAATGTATCTTCTCTTGGAAGTTATGATCTATTAAGAAAAGATTACAAAGAGTGGCAGTTAGGGTCGGTTAAGCTAGGTATTGGATCTGTACTGTTACCAATCGAAAAGTGGGTTTCAAAGGACCCTGAAATAGCCAGTGAATGCGGACGTTATCTAAAAGAAAGAAAGCTTGATGTTCTTTTGGCCATGAACGCTTTTACATTACCGGAATTTACCAGACAGCTGGTTGTTTATGTACCTGATAACAGCTTAAGGGCAGATACTGTTGCCTTTCTTGAAGGTTCGGATCTGGGTCTGGAAAAGCTTAATGTTAATTCTTCTGCAAATAGCTGCACATTCTATAATCAGAAGAATCTGGGCATCTCCAGGAAGAAGCTTCAGCCTATTTTGAAAGATCATTTTGAGGGATAGTATTTTAATAAATTATTTTTAGCTTGACACCAATTTTTACTTCTCCTATTATTCGAAAAAGGTGATAGGGGAAGGATTTACAATGAACAGTAAGTATGGGCACTTATATGATTCTATTAATATTCTATATGGAAATGATAAAGACCTGATCAAAAAACAGAAAGACCGTTACGAAAATCTGATTGATCAGTTTGACTCTCATTTTGTATCAGATGAATTGCATTTCTTCAGCACTCCCGGACGGACTGAAATAGGAGGGAATCACACTGACCATAATCATGGGCGGGTTCTGGCAGCCAGCATTAACCTGGACTCTATTGCTGTAGTATCAAAGTCTAACGAAGACGAAGTAGAATTATATTCTACAGGGTACGAAGATCCTTTCCATATTGACCTGAGTCAGCTGGAGCCTGTATCCAGGGAAAATGGAACAACAACTTCATTAATTCGAGGGGTAGCCTCCCGGTTTTTGCAGCTTGGATATACAATTGGTGGATTTAATGCCTGTATTACCAGCGATGTTCTACCTGGGTCGGGCTTAAGTTCATCTGCATCTATTGAAGTGTTAATTGCTTCTATTTTTAATGCCCTGTTTAATGAAAATAAGATTGAAGCAGAAACACTGGCCCGGATAGGGCAATATGCAGAAAATACTTATTTTGGAAAACCATCAGGTTTAATGGATCAAATGGCCTGTGCAATAGGTGGTATTATTGCCATCGATTTTAAGGATCCCGGAGCTGCACTCGTTAAGAAAGTAGATTTTGATTTTGATAAACAGGAATACAGTTTGCTTGTTGTTGATACCGGGGGAAACCACACCGACCTAACGGATGATTACTCATCAGTTCCGGCCGAGATGAAATCTGTTGCCCGGTTGTTAGGAAGGGAAGTATTACGTGAAGTTTCCATGGAATTATTTCTCGAAAAAATACCCCATATAAGAAAGCAGAAAGGGGACAGAGCTGTCCTTAGGGCCTTGCATTTTTTTCAGGAAAATGAACGGGTAGTGGATGAAGTTACTGCATTGGAATCCGGAGATTTTTCAGGTTTCCTTAAATTGGTTGAGATTTCCGGGAATTCCTCTTTCAAATGGCTGCAGAATACCTATACTGTAAAGAATGTTAAAGAGCAGGGGATTTCTCTTGCTTTGGCACTTACCGGGAAATATCTGATCGAAATAAAAGAAGGTGCCTGTCGGGTCCATGGAGGGGGATTTGCCGGAACAATCCAGGTGTTCCTGCCTGATAATAAGGTTAAATCTTATACAAAAAATATGGAAAAGATATTTGGTAAAAATAGTGTTCAGGTTTTGAAAATCCGTTCAATCGGTACAGTCTGTTTGAACAGACTCATTTTCTTTTAAGAATTCTACCTGTTTCTCAGGATCAAACATAAAATTATAGAATGCTTTCGCAGTAGGGGAGAGTTCATGGTTTTTATGGTAGATAACATGAGTATATCTGTAAAGTGGATCACCCTCTATTTCCAGGGTATGCATCCAGTTCGATTCAACCTCTTTTCTTATTTCCAGGGTGCTGAAAAAAGAGATACCCAGGTTATTTTCGACCATTGTTTTAATCATCGATTTGCTTTCAATTTCATAGGCTATTTTGAATGGAATTGAGTACTGGTGAAAAAGTCTGTCCAGAGCCTGCCTTGATACTGTGTTTTTAAGTGAAACAATTAATGGCATATTGGAAAGTTCATTAACGGTTATACTTTTTCTCATTGCCAGAGGATGATTGTTACCTACACCTATCACTATTCTGTCTTTATAAAGAACCCTTTCGATTAATTCCTGTTTGTTTAATTTACATTCACTGCTGACTATCAGACCCAGATCAAAATGGTTCTGTTTAATTGATTCCACTACAGAAGCAGATTTCTGTGTTTTTATAGAGAAGGTAGCACCCGGAAAATCAATTTTAAAATATGAAATAATTGTGGGAAGCAATCTTGCTCCGGGAAGTACACTTGTTCCCAGTTTTATAGATCCATCCATTGCATCTTTCAGCATGTTCACTGCAAAGTGAGATTCTTCATAGATGTCCAGAATGTTTTTTACATAACCTATCAGGGTTTCACCCGCCCTTGTAAGTTTTATTCTTCTGCCGACCCGGTCAAAAAGTTTTGTTTTATATTCATATTCAAGATCTTTAATCTGAGCACTTACTGCAGGTTGTGTCAGAAACAGAGTTTCTGCAGCTCTACTGAAGCTGCCTAATTTCGCTACAGTATAGAATGACTTTAATTTATATAGATCCATGGAAATAACTCCTGGGAATTAGAATATTTACTTCTATAAGTTTCAGTTATAACTGCAATAATTATAATTTATTAGACTAAATGTTTCAACAATTTTATTATGGTATCAGAAATTGAAAGATTCAGGAGAGTATAGATGCTATTCAATCGGGCTAAATCCATAGAGGGTAATATAGATAAATATCTGGAAAATATATTAAAGTCAAGTTTAATTTTTGAAGCTGGTTTAAGAGAGTACTTTGAAGGGAAGCGGGAAGAATTTGAAAAAAGAACTGTAGAGATTCAAAAACTGGAAAGTGAAAGTGATGAGATAAGACGTGATATTAAATATAAGCTCTATAAAGAGCTGCTCATTCCGGATGCCAGGGGAGATGTCCTGGGTTTGCTGGAAACTATGGATGATGTTATTGATACAGCAGAGATGGTAATGGTACGGTTTTCAATTGAGGAACCAAAGGTGTGGCCTGAGTTAAAGGATGATTTTATTGAACTTACTGCTGCATCAACAAAATGTGTTGCAGAACTCGTTGCTGCGGCCAGGGCCTTTTTTAGAGAAATTACAAAAGTAGCGGATTGTCTTGTAAAGGTCCATTTTTGGGAACATGAAGCAGATAAAATAGAAAAGAGAATTATGCGAAAGGCATTTGAAGGTGATTTTATTGATAAATTAAGCCTGAAGGTCCATATGAGATATTTTGCAGAAAGGATCTCGCTCCTTGCAGATAAAGCGGAAGATGTAGCAGATCGTCTTGATATCTACACTATAAAAAGAAGTATATAGGTAGGTCCGGATGTCAACAATAATTATATTTTTATCAAGTGGATTATTTTTGGGTTGGTCTCTTGGTGCCAATGATGCAGCAAATGTCTGGGGTACCGCGGTTGGAACACGAATGGTTAGTTTCAAAAAAGCTGCTCTGCCGGTTTCAACCTCTCAGGCTATTGTAGGGGCAATAAT
>DAOWMA010000172.1 GCA_030643345.1 Spirochaetaceae bacterium | reverse complement strand
TCAGGCATGATAACCCATTCATCCAATATTACATGTGGATAGCGTTCTGCTATCCACAACCATTGTTTTGATACAATTTCCCCATATTTATTTAATTCCATTTTCCCATTTCTGATGCTGCTAAAAATATTGTGCCCTTTTAAACCAGGGTGAACACATATGGTGATGAAATAGTTGCCTGGTTGTGAATAATCACAATTTTTTAATCGATTCCCCTTACGATCTCTATTCATTTGACACCTGCCTATACTATCTAATACAGGCAATTTGGTGTTCCTGCTTCAGAATTTATTCTATAGTTGATCAATTTTAGATTTTAATACTGAATTATTTTGTAACATTGTTATTCCTAAACACGTTTTTGTACACCTCTTCAATCCTCTTTATCTCATCATCATGCAGCAGCTTAAACTCCCGGCTGCAGGCCCGGACTGAAAGGATGCCTTCATTCTGCTTTAAAAACCGAAACAGAAGATTAATAGTTTTAGACTGCATCTCAACTACCGCTTCAACTTCCTGCCTAAACCGGTCATAGTTTTGAAGGAACTCAACTTCCAGAGGAAGATCACTATCTATAGTCTGCATCACACAGGAATATAAAAACTCTGCATGAGGAGTGGCATCGAAAAAACGATAATAATCATCTGTCTTGTTTACTACCTTTACATTGTTATCATGTGCAGGCTCCCACTCAATAAGAGGAAGCAGTTTCGCTGAGTATCCATTGAGAATCCGGTGGTATTCTTCGATACGATCCAGTATTGCAGCTGATACAGGGAAAACCATTCCAGCAGGATTGTATCCATTCTCAGCAAGCACATGATGGATAAGATATCGATGAATCCGTCCGTTTCCATCTGTAAAGGGATGTATATATATAAATCCAAAGGCAATAGCGGCAGCAGTGATAACCGGATCTATCTCTCCTGATAAATTCCGACTGTAATTTACCAATCCATCTACAAGACTTACAAGATCACCTGAACAGGCGCTTATATGTTCGGGAAGGGGCACACCGGTTTCACGATCATGTTCACCAACAAATCCCCCTTCAGTTCGAAGCCCTGTACTTACAAATCTGGCATCGCCAATAACAATCTTCTGAAGCCGCATGAGTTCATCCCTGCTCAAACTTATATTTCCGGCTTCTCCGATAATTCGTCCCCATCTCTCTATTCTTTTAACCGAAGAAGATTCATCTTCAATTGCATAACTTGCTCTGGAATCTTTAAGAAGGAGAAAGGCTGCAGCACGACCCATAATATCCCTGGATATCCGATCAATTACCGACTGGGCCCTTCTTTTTAGATCCATACTGATAAAATATTCCAATTTTTTACTTCGAAAAACCAGAGGGCAAAAACTGCTGGTACCTGGCAGGTTATTGACTACCCGCTGACGCCTTACACTCCTGCCCTTTGCTGCAAACTGCATCCCCGGATTAATTACAGAAACATAATTACCGGTATAAAGATCAGGAAGATCAAGCATCTTTCCAGTAAGCCATTCATAAAGAAACCAGATACGACGCAGGTAACTTCCTGTAGGTGTTTTACGTAGAGCCTCTTCAATCTCTCCAGGAATTATTTTATCAAATAGCCTGTTCAAAACAGCAAGATCAAGACCCTCATATTTCAAAGCAAACTTCAGATGTCCTTCAAGAGTGTTCCCCGGAAAATGGCGAGGAGTAAAAAGCTTCCAGTTATCCTTTTCTGTCATTTTGTGCTGTTTACTTATAGCAGACAATCTGTAAGGCAACGGAACAGCAAGCTTATATGCATAAATAAGTGCCGCATAGCCTGCAGGTGTTGCTTCCTCAGGAAGCGTTTGTCCATGAAATACTGTTACTGGTCCTGAAAAATGTTTTTGCATCTATTCCCTTATGAATTTCTATTATTTTTCATGAAATTTTATTATATTTCAACATTTTCATGAATTACTATTATATATCTTAAAATCCAATCTTACAACTAGCTTTTCTAAAAAAATATACCTTTTTACGGGTTATTATTATTTTTCCCGGTCATGTTGTCTCATCTGATTAATCAGGATTGGAGTGCATTAGTGCATACAATCAAAACATCCCGTCCCCAACGCGTGAGGGATAGAAACGGAAATCCCGCACCGTGATTGCATATTGCCGTTTGGATTATTTACGTAGGGGCGCGATTTATCGCGTCCAAATGAATTTTAAAATACAAAATGTGCTTTGTAAATCAAAACGGGCGGAATTGGAGAGGATAGCCCGGCCTCTGTGAATGGGCGCGACGGGTTGCGCCATTCATAGAGGTCACGCCCAGGCAAATAAATATCACATCAATCAATATGGATTTATTGGAACAATTCATAGACTCAAACAATTTAATTGTTTAAAATGACTTATCAATTTCCTCAGGGAGTCAACATGAACACCACTATTCTTACAATTGGAAACAAAACGTACAAATACTACAGTATTAAAGAGTATGCAGAAGCAAATGGTTTTGATATTGACCCTCTTCCTTTCTCCCTAAAAGTACTCCTTGAGAATCTATTAAGAAATTCAGATAAAGAATATATAAGTGAAGAAGAACCGGCAGCTCTGGCAAACTGGGACCCCTCTGAAAAAAATACAGGAGCAGATATTTCATTCCACCCCACAAGGGTTATAATGCAGGACCTTACAGGCGGTGCTGCTATAGCAGATCTTGCAGCCATGAGAGAGGCTATAAGTGATGCCGGGGGTGACTCATCGAAGATCAATCCCATGATTCCGGTGGATATGATAATCGACCATTCAGTTATGGTTGACTACTTTGGAACAGCTGATGCCTTCCAGAAAAATGTTGAATTGGAATTTGAGCGAAACCAGGAAAGATACCGGTTTTTTAAATGGGGTCAGCAGGCATTTGATAATTTCAGGGTTGTTCCCCCGGGGACAGGAATAATTCACCAGGTTAACCTTGAATATCTGGCTTCTGTCGTTACAGTTCAGGATGAAGACGGCAATTCTCCCCTGGTCTTTCCTGACACAGTAGTAGGAACAGACAGTCACACAACGATGATAAACGGACTGAGTGTCCTGGGGTGGGGTGTCGGAGGTATAGAGGCGGAAGCAGCCATGCTGGGGCAGCCCCTAACCATGCTTATACCCGATGTTATCGGCATACACCTTAAGGGTAAACTCAACCCCGGTATAACTGCCACAGATCTTGTACTCAAGATAGTTCAGATCTTAAGAGAATATGGGGTAGTCGGTTGTTTTGTTGAGTTTTTTGGTCCTGGTCTGGACAATCTTAGTCTTGCAGACAGGGCAACAATTAGTAATATGGCGCCTGAGTACGGGGCAACCTGCGGTTTTTTCCCAATAGATAATGAATTGTTAAATTATCTGAAACTCTCAGGAAGAGATGATGATCAAATAGAACTTGTTAAAGGATATGCAATGGCACAGGGTTTATGGAGAGATGACAGGGAGCCTGCAGGCTACAGCCATATTCTGGAACTGGATATCTCTACAATTATGCCCGCAATGGCCGGACCGAGACGCCCACAGGACCTTGTATTATTAGGTGATGTCTCTAAAGAATTCGACAAGGCTTTAAAAGAGATCTACGATGTAGAGGATATTAATGAGAGTACTTATATAAAAGATATTGATCATGATCTCCACCATGGGGATGTGGTTATTGCATCAATTACCAGCTGCACAAACACTTCTAATCCGGCAGTGCTTATTGCTGCCGGACTTATTGCAAAAAAAGCTGTCGAAATGGGGCTGAAAACAAAGGCCTGGGTAAAAACGTCCTTCGCTCCGGGCAGTCAGGTAGTTACATCCTATCTGGAAGCAGCGGGTTTAATGAAGTATCTGAATGATCTTGGATTTAATTTAATTGGTTATGGATGTGCAACATGTATCGGCAACTCAGGCCCGCTGCCTCCACCAGTTAAGGAAGCAATAATCTCCGGAAAGCTGGTTACAGCAAATGTTCTTTCCAGTAACAGGAATTTTGAAGGACGGGTCAGCCCTGAATCCAAAGCGAGCTTTTTGGCATCTCCTCCACTGGTGGTAATTCATGCTCTTACCGGATCGGTCCGGACTGATTTAACACAGGACCCTGTTGGAAAAGACTTAAACGGTAAAAATGTCTATCTAAAAGACCTCTGGCCATCAGAACTGGAAATCAAAGAGGCAATAAGCAGCTACATAACACCGGAGATGTTTAAGGACCGCTATAAAGACGTATTTACAGGGACTGATGAGTGGCAGAATCTTGAGTACCCCCATGGTGACCTGTATGACTGGGAAACGATGAGTACCTACATAAGGAAACCTCCGTTTTTTGGTTCCTTTATGGATGATTCACAAAAAGAGAAGATTAGTGATGTTGATAATGCAAGATGCCTTGCAATATTTCCGGACAGCACAACTACAGACCATATTTCCCCTGCAGGAAATATTGCACCAGACAGTCCTGCCGGCAGATATCTTATCTCCAAAGGAATTGAACAGAAACAGTTCAACTCCTACGGCAGCAGACGTGCAAACCATGAAGTGATGATGCGGGGTACCTTTGCAAATATACGAATTAAAAACAGAATGGTTCCGGGAATTGAGGGCGGTTATACCATTGACAGTAAAGGTGATACATCTGCTATTTATGACGCTGCTGTCAGCTGGAAGGACTCTCCCCTTGTTGTGTTTGCAGGTAAGGAATACGGAACAGGGTCTTCCAGAGACTGGGCTGCCAAGGGCCCTTCCCTTCAGGGTGTAAAGATGGTAGTTGCAATAAGTTATGAACGTATTCACAGATCCAATCTATTGGGAATGGGTATTCTGCCTCTTGAGTTCATAGAGGGTAACTCCGTCGATTCACTGGGAATAAAGGGTGATGAAACTTTTTCACTGAAGGGTCTGGAGAATATTCATCCTTCATGTAAGCTTACTATGGAAGTGAAACAGAACAAAGGGACCATTTATTCATTTCCGGTTAAGCTCCGTATCGACACAGGTCTGGAGCTTGAATACTGGAAAGCCGGGGGTATTTTAAACTATGTTTTATATGAATTTATGAAATAACAATAAAAAATTGTTTTTTATTACAAAATATTAAATCAGGAACCCGAAATTCCCTGTACTAAGGGGTATGGAAACAAAAAATTCAATTAAACTCCAGCCCAGGGAAAAGCTGATACTCTACGGGGCCCGGCATCTGACTGACAAGGAACTATTGGCTATCCTCCTTGGGACTGGAATAAAAGGAAAAAATGTTTTTGCTCTGGCAGAAGAAGTGCTAAAGATTCTTGATGGATACAACTATAAAACTTCCGTCACCAATCTTCTGGCAGTGTCCGGTCTCGGCAAGGCAAAATCTACCCTTATTACTGCATCCCTGGAACTCTCAAGGAGAATACTGTGCCCTGACAGAAAAAAAATTACTTCCCCTGCTGATGCACTTCCCTTTATCAG
Source organism: Spirochaetaceae bacterium (assembly GCA_030643345.1). Lineage (GTDB taxonomy): Bacteria > Spirochaetota > Spirochaetia > B11-G9 > B11-G9 > JAJRQE01. Next base: position 81 of record DAOWMA010000172.1, on the reverse strand, counting down.
TCATTATTCCGACCGGAAACAGGAGCATTTCCTGTGCCTTTCTTTAAACGGTGCCCATGAGGTAATTCAGTCCAGAGTTGT
>DAOWMA010000333.1 GCA_030643345.1 Spirochaetaceae bacterium | reverse complement strand
TAATATTACAGCTATTCTCGGGCCAAACGGTATTGGTAAAACTACACTGCTTCATCTTATTCTGGGATGGATTAAGGCTGACAGCGGTTCAATCTGTCTGGGAGGGAAAAACCAGGAAGAGTATTCAAGGAGAGAGATGGGCAGGCTAATAGGACTTGTACCACAGGATGAGCACATTACATTTGAATACTCCCTGCTGGAATACGTACTCCTTGGCCGGGCACCCCATCTGCACTCTTTGGAATCTCCCGGTAAAAAAGACTACGAAGCCGCAATGACTGCCCTTGGAAAAGTTGGACTTGAGAATCTTTCAGACCGACCGGTTACACACTTAAGTGGTGGAGAAAAACAGCTGGTACTTGTAGCAAGATCTTTAGCACAGGAACCAAGGATCCTGCTTTTGGATGAGCCCATGAGTAATCTGGATCTTGCCAATAAAATACGGCTTATTGAAGTTCTCCGTTCTCTTAAAAAAGAAGGTGTAACAATACTTTTTACCAGTCACGAGCCTGAAATAGCTGCTGCTATTAGTAATTACCTGGTCCTTATGGGAAATGGGAACAATATTGAGCATGGTCCTACTGATAAGATTCTAAGCAGTGAATCCCTTAGCAGAATTTATGGAATTCCAGTAAAAGTAGCTGATTACGAAGGGAAGAAGATTGTTCTGTGGCATTGATACAATGTAGGGGCAGCTGCCCCTACAACATGAAACAGATTTGTGTTATAAATACCAAATGAAAAATAAATACGTCACCCTTATAGGTGCGGCAAATATTGACATACAGGGATTTTCCAGTAACCCAATAATTAATAGAGACTCAAATCCAGGAAAAATTGAGTTCTGCCCTGGGGGTGTCAGCAGAAACATTGCAGAAAACTTATCACGATTAGGAATAAAAACAGAACTGATATCAGCTGTGGGAGATGATCCCAACGGTACACTCATCCTGGATAGTTGCAGAGCCTGTGGTATAGGCACCGGATATTCACTTATTGTTCCGGATGCAGTATCTTCGGTTTATTTGGCAATTATGGATAATTCACGGGATATGGCTCTCGCATTATCTGATATGACCATCTCCGATAATATCAGTATTGAATTTTTGAAAAGTAAAACACAGATACTTGAAGATGCATCAGCAATAGTATTTGATACCTGCCTTGCTGCAGAAGTAATGGATTACATCTTGAGTAAATATAATAATAAACCAATCTATGTTGATCCGGTATCAATAGGAAAAGCAAAGACTTTGAAACCTCTTATCAGTAAAGTTCATACTCTTAAAATGAATAAGCTTGAAGCTGAATTCCTGTCGGATAGTAAAATAGAAGGCATATCCGGTCTGGAAAAAATATCCGCATGGTTTCTGGATCAGGGAGTAAAAAGAATTTTTATTACCCTTGGTAAGGAAGGTGTTTTTTACAGAGATTCCCAAAATTCAGGAAACTATAAATCTGATAAAGCAGAAATAAAAAATGCTACCGGGGCTGGAGATGCCTTTATGGCAGGGCTGGTATATGGAACTCTTAACAGCTATAAGCTTGAAAAAATTGTTCGTTTTGCCTCGGGTGTTTCCCTGGCCGCGCTGGCAGGAGAAGAGACAGTAAACCCAGAAATAAATTTTGAATATATTAAACAAATTACAGGAGAACAATTTGATGATTAATAATTACCTTGATATAAAAGAAGAAGTAAAGGATGCTTTGGAAGAAAACAAGCCCATAGTAGCACTGGAGTCTACAATTATTTCCCATGGCATGCCCTATCCGGAAAATATTATCAGCGCAAAACGTTCGGAAGCAATAATCCGTGAAGCAGGTGCTGTTCCTGCAACTATTGCAATTATAAACGGAAGAATTAAAATTGGTCTGACAGAAAGCGACCTTGATCATATGGGGAAAGATTCCGGAATAACAAAAGCCAGCCGAAGGGATATGGCTATGATTCTTAGTAAGGGTATAGACGGAGCAACTACAGTAGCAACTACAATGCTATGTGCAGATCTTGCAGGAATAAGGATTTTTGCTACTGGTGGAATTGGAGGTGTGCACAGAAACGGTCAAAATACCATGGATGTTTCTGCAGATCTTGAGGAACTTGCGGGAACAAATGTGGGGGTTGTGTGCGCAGGAGCAAAATCTATACTGGACATAGGTCTTACCCTTGAATATCTGGAAACCCATGGGGTCCCGGTTATAGGATACGGAACAGAAAACTTCCCTGCCTTCTATACAAGAGAAAGTGGATTTAGGGTTGACTATAGAGTCGATACTCCTGCAGAAATTGCTAAAGCTTTAAAAGTAAAATGGGAGCTTGGCCTTAAAGGGGGAATGGTTATTGCAAACCCTATTCCAATCGAGTTTGAGATGGATAAAGAATATATATCTGCAGTTATTGATGAAGCAGTTGAAGCAGCAGAAAGAGAGGGAGTTAAGGGGAAAGGGATTACTCCTTTTGTACTGGCAAGACTTCATACTAAAACAGGGGACAAGAGCCTTTTTGCCAATAAGGAACTGGTTTATAATAATGTCAGACTTGCGGCACAGATTGCCCGGGAATATGCAAAACAGTAGGGGCAGGTCGCGACCTAAGGATGCATAGGCGAGCAGGAAGCTTGCTTTCGACCAGCCTGCCCCTACTGTTTTGCAACATATTCATGTATCAGTTCAGTAACAAGGGTTTGATAAGGAAGCCCCCTTTCCATTGCCTTAACTTTTAGTTTCAACATATCATTTTCAGTGAGTCGTATATTCATTCGGCTCACTTTTTTTTGTGTTTCAATAGCAGCATTTTTAGAAAGCTCTAAAAGCTCCTTTCTTTTCTCAGCTGAGACAGGAATCCATTCGCCCCGATCAATTTCATCCATCAACTCTTTTTCTTCATTATCTGCTGGAGTGTATATACTCATGATTCCTCCTCATAAAGTTTTGCAATTTTTCTATTTGGAAAAATTGACTTTAAAAAAATACCCTCTGTGCTAACTACAAATGGACAGACATGAATCAATCCTTCATATTTGAAAACATACATATACTGATTATCCCTGGTTGGATTATTTATAATATCAATAATTTTATTCTCCATGACATAAGTAATTACTGTCTCGAAGGAAATACCTCTATTAACTTTCAGCCAGTTGTTTTTTTCTATACTATATTCAAAAAGCATAATTAAAATTACTAATATTGTCGCCTGATGTCAATACATTTGGTTGATAATTTCTATTTCGTTTCTATTCTCCAGAGTTA
>DAOWMA010000019.1 GCA_030643345.1 Spirochaetaceae bacterium | reverse complement strand
TATTGACGGTTTTATTACATTATTCAAAAATGGTGATCCAAAAATCCTCCTTTCAGCATTTCATCATTTAATTCTTCCGGCAATTGCTCTTGGCACCATCCCTTTGGCAATAATAGCCAGAATAACCAGAAGCTCAATGCTTGAAGTCCTTAACCAGGACTATATTAAAACGGCCAGGAGTGCAGGGATAAAAGAGAGAAGGGTTATTTATCGATATGCTCTTAAGAATGCTCTTTTGCCTATTATTACAGTAATAGGTTTGCAGTTTGGTATGCTGCTTTCCGGAGCAATTCTTACTGAAACGGTTTTTGCATGGCCAGGTATTGGGAAATGGCTTTACCATTCAATTGAGTCCAGGGATTATCCTGCAGTTCAGGGGGGGATAATAGTTATCTCAACTACTTTTGTTTTTATTAACCTTATTGTTGACATTCTTTATTCGGTTGTGAATCCTAAAATCAGGCTTAGTTAGGTGAGGGGAATATGGATACATTAGTTCAGGAAAATAGAGAAGAAGATATGGTAGAAAAAAACAGTCTGTTTAGAGAAGCTGTTTTTCAATTAAAAGGAAATAAACCGGCAATAGTTGGTTTTATTATCATAATTAGTTTTATTATGATGGCCTTTTTTTCTCCATGGCTGACGCCCTTTGATCCGGATATACAGGATATATCAATTAGAAAAACAGCACCTTTTATCAGTTCCCATATATTGGGGACGGATGATTTAGGCCGTGATCTCCTTACACGAATTATCTATGGTGCCAGAATCTCTCTGGTAATAGGTACATTTTCAGTTAGTATTTCCCTGTCATTTGGAATCCTTATCGGTCTTATAAGCGGGTATTACGGAGGCTGGGTAGACAGAATTGTTATGCGTTTAATCGATATAATGCTGGCCTTTCCTTATATTTTATTGACTATTGTAATTGTAGCTATTCTTGGACCCTCTCTTACAAATGCCATGCTGGCTATTGGTATTTCGCAGATACCCCAGTATGCAAGGGTAGTAAGAGCATCTGTTCTGGCAGAAAAAGAAAATGACTACATAACGGCAGAGCGCTCTCTTGGGACCTCGAATTTTGAGTTGATGTTCAAGTCCATACTTCCTAACTGTATTGCCCCAATTTTTGTTCAGGCAACATTGGGTATAGGTGATGCGATTTTAAGTTCAGCTGCTCTCTCCTTTCTCGGTCTTGGTGCCCAGCCGCCAACAGCAGAGTGGGGGCTTATGATTGCAAGTTCCAGAGAGTTTGTAACTTCTGCATGGTGGATTGTTACCTTTCCGGGTATTGCAGTACTCTTTACAGTATTGGGATTTAACTTACTGGCAGATGGATTAAGAGATGTACTTGACCCCAGGATGAGAGATTAATATGGATACTGCAAATAATAAAGTTTTACTTTCTATGGAGGATATTTCTGTAAGTTTTTACACCCATAGGGGTATTGTTAAAGCTGTCAGGCATTTAAATCTAAAGATAAATAAGGGTGATACTCTTGCTCTGGTAGGTGAATCCGGGTGTGGTAAATCGGTTACAGCGCATACAATTAATCAGCTGATACCCATACCTCCCGGAAAGATAGAGAGTGGTAAGGTTATTTTTGAAGGAAGAGATCTTCTTAAATTAAGTGATAAAGAGATAGCATCTCTTAGAGGTGAACGAATATCAATGATATTTCAGGAACCGATGACATCTTTAAATCCTGTTTTTAAAATTGGTGATCAGATTGCAGATGTCTTTATGACTCATCAGGATATTAAAAGAGAGGAAGCTCTGGCAAAGACAGTAAGGCTTTTGGAAATGGTAAAAATTCCTGCTCCTGAACGTAGGATAAAAGATTATCCTCATCAGCTTTCAGGTGGAATGAGGCAGCGTGTAATGATAGCCATGGCCCTGGCTTCCCCGGAACCGGGTCTCTTAATTGCAGATGAGCCGACTACAGCTTTGGATGTAACTATTCAGGCACAAATTCTTCGACTTATTGCAGATTTGAAACGGGATATCAATATGTCTGTACTGCTTATTACCCATGATATGGGTGTTGTAGCAGAAACAGCGGACAGAGTAATTGTTATGTATGCCGGTCGGAAGATGGAGGAAGCGAATGTTTATTCACTTTTTGATAATCCTGTTCACCCGTATACACAGGGATTGCTGAACTCTCTGCCTTCAAATGAAAAGTATACAGATTCGAACAGGCTGGAGGCTATTAATGGAACTATACCGGACCTTCTTACTATTGGAGATGAGTGTCCTTTCGAAAACAGATGCCCGCATGCAATGCCCATCTGCAGAGAACCATTTCCCAGTGAAACAAAAATAGATGATGATCATTCAGTCTGGTGCCATTTTGTGGAGGGGAAGGACGCATCCCCGAGCAGTAAACTTGTTTACGACCAGGGTAGGGAATGAATATGGAAAAAATACTTGAAGTAAAAAACTTAAAAACATATTTTACCCTGAAAAGTGATAAGTTCGGTGCTGAACCGGAAGTGGTAAAAGCGGTAAATGATCTTTCCTTTGATGTTATGAAGGGAGAGATTCTTGGAATTGTTGGTGAATCCGGTTGTGGTAAATCAACTCTTGGAAAAACTATATTAAAACTTAATCATAAAACTGATGGTGAAATTTTATACCATGGTGAAGAGGTTTTTAATCTGAATGATAAAGATTTAAAAGATCTGCGAAAGCAGATGCAGATGGTATTTCAGGATCCTTTTTCATCTCTAAATCCAAGAAAAAAAGTAGGTTCTCTTCTTGCTCAGCCATTGCAGATTCATAAAATGGGCAGTAAGCAGGAAATTGATGAAAAAATAGACAGGATAATGAAAGAGGTTGGCATAAATCCTGTTTATAAGGGGCGATTCCCCCATCAGTTTTCCGGTGGTCAAAGGCAGAGAATTGGAATTGCCAGGGCGTTAATGCTGAATCCTGAATTTATTATTTGTGATGAGGCTGTTTCTGCTCTTGATGTTTCAATTCAGGCCCAGGTCCTTAATCTGCTTCTTGATCTTCACGATAAGTATAATTTTACCTATATATTTATTGCCCATGATCTTGCAGTAGTAGAATTTATTTCAACAAAAATTCTTGTTATGTATTTGGGAAAGATAGTTGAGACTGCGGACAAAAAGGAGTTGGTAAAAAGTCATTTACATCCCTATACTAAAGCTCTTTTTGATGCCTTTCCTGCGACAAACCCAAAAGGCAGAGAGAATAGGGACCCTGTTCTAATGGGAGATGTACCTTCCCCGATAAACCCTCCATCAGGATGTTATTTCCATCCAAGATGCCCCAGGGCTATGGAAAAGTGTAAAATGGAGTATCCTCCATTAAGAGAGGTATCTCCCGGGCATAAGGTTGCATGCTGGTTATATGAGTAATAACAGTTAACTGTTAAAAAAATTCTGTAAAGACGCAACCAATCGCGTCTTTACATGGATCAAGTTACATACTTGCTTATGCGTTATAGGTAGACGATGAAACATCACCGCCGGTCCCTGTCCAGTTGGTATGAAAAAACTCGCCTCTCGGTTTATCCACTCTTTCATATGTATGGGCACCGAAGTAATCTCTCTGGGCCTGAAGAAGATTGGCAGGGAGCCGGTCATTTCTATATCCGTCAAAAAATGAGAGCGCAGTGGAGATTGCCGGAACAGGTATTCCCAGTTCAACAGCTTTTATAACAACCCTTCTCCATGCATCTTGCGCATTTTCTACAACTTTAAGAAAATAATCATCCAGTAGAAGGTTTTTGAGTTCAGGATTTTTATCAAAGGCTTCCTTTATCTTTCCCAGGAAAACACTTCGAATTATACAGCCACCCCGCCACATCATTGCAATTCCACCATAGTTAAGGTCCCATCCATTCTCTTTTGCAGCCTCCCTCATAAGCATAAAACCCTGAGTGTAGGAAACAATTTTTGAGGCAAGAAGTGCCTGTTCAAGATCTGCAATTATTCCTTCCACATCACTCTCAATTTTTATTTCCGGGCCTTTGATAAGCTTTGATGCCTCTACCCTTTCATCTTTAAGAGCAGAAAGACATCTGGAGAATACTGCTTCCCCTATTAAAGTGACTGGCATTCCCATATCCAGTGCACTTATGCCTGTCCATTTTCCTGTTCCTTTTTGGCCTGCTGTATCCAGAATTTTTTCTACCAATGCAGAACCGTCATCATCTTTAGCTGCCATAATATTCCTGGTAATTTCTATGAGGTAAGAATCCAGAGGACCTTTATTCCATTTTTCAAATACTTTGAACATTTCATCAGCATTTAATCCCAGGCCTGATTTCATTAAATGATAGGCTTCGGTAATAAGCTGCATGTCTCCATACTCAATTCCGTTATGGACCATCTTCACATAATGACCTGCGCCGTTTTCTCCAACCCATTCACAGCAGGGCTCTCCTGATTCCGCTTTAGCTGATATATCCTGAAAGATAGCTTTTACATAAGGCCACGCTTTCTTTGATCCTCCAGGCATAATAGAGGGACCTATTCGGGCGCCTTCTTCTCCACCGGAAACACCGGTCCCAATAAAAAACAGACCTTTTGCTTCAAGATCAGCTGTTCTTCGGTTTGTATCAGGGTAGTGGGAATTACCACCATCAATTATTATGTCACCTTTTTCCAGAAGAGGAACAAGCTGATCAATAAATAAATCAACAACTTCACCGGCTTTTACCATAAGCATAATCTTCCGGGGAACTTTTAACGCTTCAACAAATGAAGGGAGGTTATGTGCTCCGGTAATACTTTCTCTGCCTGATGCCGGTCCATTAAGAAAGTCGTCAACTTTTTTAGTAGTTCTGTTGTATACAGCTACTGAATAACCATGATCGTTCATATTTAAGACTAAATTCTGTCCCATTACTGCCATCCCAATAAGGCCGATATCTGCTTTTTCCATATTATTCTCCCTTATTAACTATTAAATCTATCTTTGTGTGCCCAGAGCCCCAGGGCGGGGTTTGATATATAGTAAATCTCCTCTCCATTGGAAAGGGTGTTGTATCCGTCTTTCAGCTCTTCAGGGTTGTAGAGTTTTATCATATCTTCCAGTGAAGCATATTTAAAATTAACGCTCTCAATCTCTTCTCTACTCAGTCCTCCAGGACAATAGGTAATAGAAAACCTTCCCTCTGAACTTCCATGTATAAGATGTGCCGCAGCTCCGAGACTGTTCTGCAGTTCTTCGTTCTGTTTAACGAACTCCAGAGTTTTTTCAGTACCGAAATATCCGTACTTTCGAATAAGTCTGTCAATTTCCGGATCTTCCCCAAATTCCTTTACTCCTGGAGCAAGAACAATCAGCTCCCCATCATCTGCTAAAGCCATTCTTGTACGGTAAATACTTTTATTACCAAGCCATGTACTTCGAAATTCTTTCGGATCAAGATAGACAACTACTTTTTTAAGGGGCTTATCAAGCATTTTAAAATTAACTTTCAAAGATAATTCAGAAGCTTTCTTAAAACATTCATAATCATCCCCAATAAACAAACCTCTGGTAACAAGTTCTCCATTGTCATCCATACCAATTACAGTCAAAATATATAATATTGGCAGGTCCTGTGCAAAATTTTCAGTGGCATAGTTAAGCACTCTTCTTACAGGAGTATCCGCCCTCCCCATCATCCGTTCCATCCCGTAGACAGCACCTATAAAATGACTTTTATTAATTCCCTCACTACCGCCGGTACCTACAAATATATTTTTATTATAGTTTGCCATTCCTACAACTTCATGGGGTACAACCTGCCCTAATGATAAAATCAGTTCAAAATCACCTTCTATAAGAAGTGAATTTACCTGCGCAGGCCAATCAAAATCCAGCTTACCCTCTGTTTGTTCACTGATAAAACTTCCTGGAATAGTTCCAAGGGTTTTTATATCTTTTTTCCATTTATGCTCTCTGAAAAGATAAGACGGAACACCTGGAAACATCCTGCTTATTTCCTCTCCGGTCATGGGGGTATGTGTTCCCAGAGCAGGAAGAATATCTGTAAGACGGTCCCCAAAATACTCGTAACTATACGATGTAAGGATGCCTGCCTTTGAGTGAAAACGGGTAAAATCCGGCGGAATAGCCAAAATCTTTTTTAGTTTCCCTGAATTTTCCAGTTTTCCCAATGTTTCAAATAAGCCCTGTTTAAGGTCATCATCCGTCAGTATGGAATTACTGTCACCCCGTGTAAAATATAGCATATATTACTCCTGTTATTCATTTAGATACTTTTTAATTGTATTCTTAACAGCTCCTTTCCCTGAAATAAGTTCCAGAAACATCCTTTCTACTTTTTCGCCAAGTCCATATTCATATAGATTTATTCCAAAAATATTGCTGTCAGATAATAGGGGTTTGATCCTTTTACTAACAGAACCAATATCCCCCAGATTTATTCCTTCAACATATTGTTTAATTTCATCAGCATTAGGGTCCGGGCTTATTTCAAATTCATTACCAAGGTCATCTATACTCATTAAATATCTAAGCCACCCTGCAAAGAACAGGGGAATGAAGGTTAGAAATGATAAATCCTTTTTACCTTCTCTTATATAAGCCTTTAAAGTTTCTCCAAATCTTACAGATATCTTTTTAGATGTATCCGTCGCAATTCTTTGGGGTGTGTCCGGAACAAAGGGATTCGGGAAACGGATTTCTATAGTTTCCTTAATGAAATCCATTGCGTTAATAATTACCGGGTCAACAACTACAGGCATACCCTCCACATATCCGACTTTTTCTATGAAGGCTTTAAGATTTTTATCTTTCATCTCATCAGATATAGATTTGTATCCCAGGAGACATCCAAAAACGGCTAATACGGTATGAAGAGGATTCAGACAGGTGCAGACTTTCATCTTTTCTATTTTATCAATAGTATTTCTATCTGCAAATAATACGCCTGCATTTTCCAGTGATGGTCTGCCATTAGGGAATGAATCTTCGATGGCGAGATACTGTGATTCTTCTGCATTTACAAAAGCAGCTACATATGTGCTTTTAGATGTGCATATAATTTCCGTATCTTCAAACCCATCATCTTTCAGGACTTTAACTACTGTTTCCGATGGTCGCGGTGTAATTTTGTCGATCATACTCCAGTTAAAGGAAATACTATCTTTGTTGTTTAAATATTTTTTAAAACCTGAATCACAAAAGCCTTTTCTAATCCATTCATAAGCATATTCCATAACGGCTTCTTTAAGTAAGGTCCCATTATGACTGCAATTATCCAGACTAAGCAGTGCTAAGGGATATTCTCCTTTTGTATATCTTTCATAGCAGAGCTTTGTAAGAATACCAATTGTACTTTCTGGTTTTTCATTAAAGTTTTCGAAATCTTTTTTCACCCATGGAAAAAAATCACCCTTATTATCTCTGATTGCATATCCCTTTTCAGTTATTGTAAGAGTTGCTATTTGCAAAGATTCAGACCTGAAAATCTCCACCATTCTGTTGTAATCTAATTTTGGTGTTAAACTTTCAACAACACTTGCTACAAGTTCTTTTTCTATTTTCCCATCAGCTTTCAAGGTAACTGCAAGAGATAAATTATCAAATGCCCTATAGGCCGTTTCGATTATCTCTTCGTCAAAGGTTTCACATACTATTATACCAGTATCAGTATGCTTTTCGTTTAGAAGTCTCTGCTGAAGAACAGCAGGGAACGCTCTGAAAATGTTACCTGCACCAAAGTGTATCCAGACAGGGGTTTTGACTGTCCTCTGCCTTACTTCCTCTATATTGTAGGAAGGAAGCTTGTAGCCACTTTTCTTCCAATCATCATTATTTAATAAATCATTTAAATTCAACTTCATTATTACTCTCCTTTTTGTAAATATAGCACATCTTTAGTCTTGTTATTTTAACACCATGGCGGCAGTTCCGGCAGATAAGTGAAAAACTCATCAATCAGCATCTTTTCATAGTCGCCTTTAAAGGTCCCGTTAAAAAATCTATCCAGTCCCTCATTATAAAACTTTTCCCAGGACAGCTCTTCTCTTCCTGGAATTACAGGAAAGTAGAGAACTTTATTGTCCCTTGCAGCTTTTAGGTCCCCCGGGGCATCACCAATCATCAGAATTTTGTCATCAGCGTATTTATCCTTGGCTGCATATTGAATGTGTTCTGTTTTTGTTCCCATCTCCTGACCGGCAATCATTTTTACATATCCGGCTATTTCATGTTCTTTCCATTCCCTTTCCAAAGCCTCTATGGGTGTCTGGGAAACTACAATTGAATCTGCCAATTTTTGAATTTCCTCCAGACTTTCTTTTACAAGTGGAAAAGGGGAAACATTGCGCACAATTTTTTCAACAGCCCTATTTACATCGGTTGACCAGTTGTACACTACAGTGAGATCTCTGTCCGGGTTGCTGTCAATTACATTTTTTAGTGCAGGATTTCCCAGTTTAGATTCAACTTTAACCCACTCTATAAGACTATGCATTAAGGGGACCATTTGATTTCTACGGGAAACCTCTTCTCTTTCTCTTAATAGATCCATAGCCCGAATTAGTGCGAGAAACCTGTTTGTCCCTCTGGTCCTTGAATATAGATTGACAAATTCCCAGGCTTCTCTGGCATATTTTGATACTGCCTGTAAATTAAAGTGATTTATAAAAGCAGGACAGAAGCACTCTTTATGTTTTATCTCCATGGTATCAAATGCACAGCCATCAGAGTCTATACCAATAAAGAAGTTTTTTTCCGGTTTCATAGCTTTAAGAATTTCTGAAGGGTTATTCATAATCCTGCTTACCTTTACTTACATATCTCAGAAGTAATTGAAAGTGTAATTAGAATTTTAAATTGGGTCAAGTGTATATAAGGATCTAAAATCTTTCTACCATTAAATATTGACAATATTTTTATTTGCTTATATTCTGTATTTCGGAAGGAAACGTAAGTGTGAAACATATACCCAGGCATGAGGAAATTCTTAAAATTATAACCCGGTTAAGAACAATTTCTGTACAGGATCTAACAGCCAGGCTCAAAGTTTCCGAAGTAACAATCCGAAAGGACCTGAGTATACTCGAAGAGATGGGGTATATTACAAGATCTCATGGTGGGGCAGGGCTTGCTGAAGACGCCAGGACCCTTAGAACGCTTAATGTAAGAAAAAATATAAATATCGAAAAGAAAAAAGCTATTGCTGCAAGGGCCAGATCTTTAATCAGAGAGGAAGATACAATTTACCTTGATTCAGGAAGCACCTGTAAATACCTTGCAGAACAAATAAGAACTATGTCGATCAGAGTAATAACCAATTCACTGGAAGTAATGAACGTACTTGCAGAGGAGTCCAGCATATCACTGGTATCCCTTGGTGGTAATTACAGAAAAGAAGCAGGATCATTTTTGGGACCACTACCAATAGAAACACTTAAAAATTTTCAAATCGAAACTTCTTTCCTTGGATCTACAGGGATACTGTCCCGGGGAGTATTCTCATCTCAGAATATACTTGAATCACAGCTTAAACAGCAGGTGTTAAGGGTATCGGGAAGAAGAGTTATTCTTGCGGATAGTACAAAACTTGGACATACAGCATTTTCTGTTTTTGCAAGGGCTGGGGATGTTGATATACTGATTACCGATTCAGGGTATAAAAATTCGGAAGATCTGACAGGAATTGGACTTGAAATAATTCTTGCAGAATAAAAAGAGGTAAAAATGAAACCATTTTTAGATGAAAACTTTCTTCTTAACACAGACGCAGCAGAAACTCTTTATCACGAATATGCGAAGAATATGCCAATATTTGATTATCATTGTCATCTGCCGCCTGCAGAAATAGCAGAAAACAAGAAATACGAAAATCTTTCCCAAATATGGCTGAACGGGGACCATTATAAATGGCGGGCAATGAGAACAAATGGAATATCTGAATCCAAAATAACCGGAAATGCCTCAGATAGTGAAAAATTTGAAGCCTGGGCAGAAACAGTTCCCTATACAATAGGCAACCCCCTTTATCACTGGACCCATCTGGAACTGCAGAGATACTTTGGAATAACTGATATTCTCTCCTCTTCGACTGCTCACTATATTTTCAGTAAAACAATGAATTCCCTGCAAAAAGATGAATTCAGTGTAAAGTCTCTCCTTGCAAAATCAAATGTAAAGGTAGTTTGTACCACAGATGATCCTGTTGATTCACTCAGAAATCATAGTAAGATAAAAAAAGACAACAACTTATCAACAAAAGTCTTACCAACTTATCGGCCGGACAAGGCTTTGGCATTTGAAAACACTGTGGAATTGAATAAGTATCTGGAAAAACTATCCGGCATGTCAGGAATAAAAATTACAGATTATGATTCTTATCTGGATGCACTTAAAAATCGTCATGATTTTTTCAATTCTTTGGGCTGTCGAATATCTGATCATGCACTGGTGCTTCCCATCTATAAAAAATCGAATTCAGACGATAAGGATAAACTTTTTAAAAAAATACTAAATGGGAACATTCTTGAATCAGAAGAAATTGTAAAGCTTAAAACGGCTGTACTACAGGAAATAGGAAAGATGAATGCAAAGGCAGGATGGACTATGCAGATTCATTTTGGAGCCCTACGTAACAACAACAGCAGGATGTATAAATCCCTTGGTCCCGATACAGGTTTTGATTCCATTGCTGACGGAGAGGTTGCAGAACCCCTTTCAAAATTTCTTGATAGTCTGGATAAAACAGATGAACTGCCAAAAACAATTATCTACGGGCTCAATCCGAGGGACAACTATCTGATAGGAACTTTAATAGGGAACTTCCAGGGTGGAGAAATACCGGGTAAAATCCAGTTTGGTTCAGGATGGTGGTTTAACGATCAAAAAGACGGAATGGAGATGCAGATATCTTCTCTGGCAAATCTGGGGCTTCTTTCCAGATTTGTGGGGATGCTTACCGACTCCCGAAGCTTTCTTTCATTCCCACGGCATGAATACTTTCGAAGAATACTTTGTAATCTTATTGGGGGCTGGGTTGAGAAGGGGGAAGCCCCTGAGGATTATAGCCTTCTTGGAAAAATGGTTGAGGATATAAGTTATAACAATGCTGTAAATTACTTCGGCATCGATGTTGAATAGAAAGGGAGAACTGATTATGTTACTTGAAAAATACTCTATAGGTACTGGAGACCGATTTGGTAAACAGGCAGAGGCGCAATTACGATCTGTAATAAAAGCCGGATCTGAAGGAAAAGAATTAGCAATTATCTGGAACAAATCCTACAGGGAGCATGCAATAATCCATACCGATCCCGCTTCTGTCAGAGCTGCCGCCGATGCAGCTGTCAAAGCAGCAGGGTGGAAAGGCAGTTACTATGTGGATGCCGATCATATAGGTCTTAAAACAGTAGATCTGTTTATGGATTCTTCTGATTTTTTTACCCTGGATGTTGCAGATTTTATCGGACAGAAAGCATCTGAAAAAGAGATAGAAGATTTTGTTCAAAACAATATTAGCCTGGCAGGTAAGCTGGATATTCCCGGAATAGAACAACCTCTGGGAATTACTGAGAAGAGCATAAGGGGTATAGCTGAAAGATATCTTTATGCAGTAAAAGAAGCCGGTAAAATCTACAGACACATAGATCAAAAAAAAGGGAAGGGCAATTTTATAACCGAAGTCTCCATGGATGAGACTGACCTGCCCCAAACCCCGGAAGAACTTCTGTTTATTCTTTCTGCAATAGCTAAAGAAGGAATACCGGTTCAGACTATTGCTCCAAAGTTTACCGGCCGTTTTAACAAGGGTGTGGATTATGTGGGAGATCTTGAGAAATTTGACAGAGAGTTCAACGATGATATATGTGTAATAGCCTGGGCAGTAAAGAAGTTTGACCTTCCTGCAAATCTTAAATTAAGTGTTCACTCCGGAAGTGACAAATTCTCCATCTACCCGTCTATCAGAAAATGTATACGTAAACATAATGCCGGAGTGCACGTTAAAACGGCCGGGACAACCTGGCTGGAAGAACTGATAGGTCTTGCAGAATCAGGACCAGAAGGTCTTATAATTGCAAAAGAGGTTTACAGTTCTGCTCTTGATCGGTATGAGGAACTTGCAGAGCCATATGCAACAGTTATTGATATTGACAGAACAAAGCTGCCGGATGCAGCAGAGGTCAATTCCTGGACTGGTAAACAATATGCTTCTGCTCTCCGTCACGATCAGAACAATCCGGAATACAATATGCATATCAGACAACTACTGCATGTTGGCTATAAGGTTGCATCAGAAATGGGAGACAGGTATCTGAATGCTCTGGTTAAAAATTCTGAAATTGTTGGTAGAAATGTAACAGAGAACCTGTATGAACGACACATTAAACCGTTGTTTTTAGATTGATCTGAAAGTTATAAAAGGAGTAGAATGATGAGTATTCAATTGCAAAAAAATTGTAAATATGCACTATTGGTTCCTACAAGTATGGG
>DAOWMA010000293.1 GCA_030643345.1 Spirochaetaceae bacterium | reverse complement strand
CTAATTACTGCCAAAAAATTCAATATAAAAAAGCAGTTTCACTTTGATTAACTCAATTCTTGATATGACAACACCAATACTACTTGCAGCTCTGGGAGGATTGTTTACTGAATTGGCGGGGGTGCTTAATATTGCACTTGAAGGGCTTATGCTTATTGGTGCATTCACTGCTGTACTAATAACTGAACTAACCGGAAGTACAATATTGGGGAGTATTGGTGCTGCTATGGCAGGCACAGCTCTTGCATATATTTTAGGATTTTTAACTCTTCGGTTAAAAGCAAATATTTTTATTGCAGGTCTTGCAGCAAATCTTTTTGCCATTGGAGTTACAAATTATCTAAGCTCTATTATTTTCGGAACAAAGGGTGTTATTAGATTTATAGAATTTCCTGAACTTACAAAGCTAGCGGGTCATAACTTTTTGTTTTACACGGGATTGGTATTTACACTATTTACTATCTGGCTTATTAATAGAACAGCTTTTGGACTTAGATTAAGAGCATCAGGATATGACTTTACAGTTTTAAAGATTAAAGGCGTGGACCCCTACGACGTTCAGATGAAAAGTATATTGATATCAGGTGCCCTTAGTGGACTTGGAGGTGCTGCACTCTCTCTTAAGCTTGGTGCATATGTACCCAATATGACTGCAGGCAGAGGATGGATAGCACTTGTGACAATATACCTGGGGAGGAAACATCCTATAGGTATTTTTATTACATGCTTAATCTTTGCAGGAGCTGAATATTTTTCAAATGCTGCCCAGGGTATATTTCAGATTCCGGCTGATCTTCTATTAGGATTTCCCTATATCATTACATTTATAGGGATGATTGTTTTCTCAATAATAAGTAATAGAAATAAAGGAGTAGAGTAATGCATCAGATTCTTACTATAGCAGGCAGTCTTGGATTATTTCTATTCGGTATGAAAATCATGAGTGACGGTATTCAGAAAGCCGCTGGAGATAAATTAAAAAGTATTCTCAACATGATGACTACAAACAGGATTGCCGCAGTCTTTACTGGTTTTTTTATTACAGCACTGGTCCAGTCTTCGTCTGCTACTACGGTTATGATTGTCAGCTTTGTAAACGCAGGGTTACTAAATCTAAGTCAGGCTATCGGTGTTATTATGGGAGCTAATATAGGGACCACAGTAACAGGCTGGATAGTAGCAATACTCGGGTTCAAATTTAAAATAACAACCATGGCACTGCCGGCAATAGGTATAGGGCTGCCCTTCTTTTTCTCTAAAAAATTTAACAAGAAAGAAATTGGAGAAATATTAATTGGTTTCGGACTACTATTCCTGGGTTTGGGATTTCTTAAAGATTCTGTACCGGATATAAAAAATCACCCCGAAATATTGGAATTTATTCAAAACCTTAACGGATATGGAATTGGATCAATGATTCTTTTTGTTATTATTGGTGGTTTAATTACAGTAATTGTGCAGAGTTCTTCGGCCGCCATGGCAATTACCCTTACAATGGCTTATTCCGGGTGGATAGACTACCCCACTGCAGCAGCAATAGTATTAGGAGAAAATGTAGGAACAACTATTACTGCATATCTGGCATCTATGGGAACATCCGTCAATGCCCGCCGGGCGTCCCGGGCACATACTTTGTTCAACGTTTTTGGTGTAATATGGATGCTTATACTTTTTAAGCCATTTCTTATTCTTGTAGATATTATTGTCCCAGGCGATATTTTTACGGGAATAAATCCGGTTATTATTCCAGCACATCTGGCTATGTTTCATACACTATTTAATCTGGTAAATACTTCTGTAAGTATATTTTTTATTCCTCAGCTGGTATTTTTTGTCCGCAAGCTGGTACCGGGGAAGGGACCAATTGAGATGGAAGAATACTCATTTAAGTATATTTCCACAGCTATTCAGGATACACCGGAGTTTTTCCTTATCCCGATAAAAAAGGAATTATACATATTAACAGAAATTGTGGAAGAGATGTTCTCCCGTTTTTGGATTGTTTTCAGCTCTCCCGATAAAAAAATGGGGACAGAGGTAGATGATCTTAAAGATATGGAAGACTATACGGATAAAATGCAGGTGGAAATTACACAATACATAATTGATGCAGCCAACGACAGTCCGCAAAGTGGAAATGCCGAAAGAATCAGTGCGCTTATAAGAATTGTAAATGAACTCGAAAGTATTGGAGATGCCTGCTATAACCTTATTCTTCTTGCAGAAAGACGATATCAGAAAAAACTTATAATAGACGAAGCAGCCCTTTACGATCTTAAACCCTATTCGGAGATTGTTCATAGTTTTATTGGTTTTATAAAAAAGCATTTAAACAGATATTTGGATGACAATGAACTGAAAGAGGCAGAGGAAATGGAAACAAAGGTTGATAACCTGCGTCATATACTAAAGAAAAAAGCTCAGATACGTCTTCAAAATGGATCCAATGTAAAAGGAGAAATACTCTATATTGATGTTGTAAGACATGTGGAACATATCGGCGATTATGCCATGAATATTTCAGAGGCACTAAGACACCTCCGGTGAACATTACAGTTAGCAGTAAACAGTGATCAGATTCTGCAAACTGATAACTGTTCACTGATCACTGAAAGGTTTTACATTCAGATTTAGTAGGTTCTCCAGTGAATCCTGCACATTTTTCTCACGGGCAGAAATATCTTTTTTCAGGGTTGTCAGAAAACCTTTTAATTTATCCAGTCTCAAATTTCCGGCAGTTCCAGTACTGGTGCGGGTCTTAATTCCCTCTTCGGGACTTATGGATTCTACACTCTCCAGATTAGTTCCTACTTTCTTGTAGGCATCCCGAAAATTTTTACCCGCCAGGACCATTTTTATTGCTTCATCAGTTGCAAATATTTCGGGTGTGAAAGCTTTTTCAAGATTCTTTTTGTTTACTGCAAGCTCAGATATAGTCAGCTTCATAATTCTTACACATTGTAATGCAAGTTTAATACCATGGATAAAGGGTTCTTTTACCTCCTGAAAATCCCTGTTATAACCTGTTGGAAGCGATCTTATAACATTCTTTATCTGCATACTGTATGCAGACAGAGAGGCAGATTTGGCCCTGAGAAGTTCAAGCCCATCAGGATTTTTTTTCTGGGGCATTATGCTGGAACCGGAACACAGTTCTGCAGGCAAACTGAAATAACCAAACTCAGGCAGGGAAAAAAGAATTAAATCCTGGGCCATCTTGCTTATAGTAAGAACTACCTGGTCCAGAGAATCAATAATTATTGATTCAAATTTACCTCTGGAATTATTTACATAAAGAACATTATTCTGCACCTTTGTAAATCCAAGCAGTGTTGCTGTCATCTCTCTATCCAGAGGTATTGGGACACCATAACTTGCAGCTGATCCTAAAGGACTCTGATCAATAATATTGAGAACTGCCATTGTCATACTTAAGGAATCACCTACCTCCTCAGCAAAAGCTCCTGCCCACAGACCAACAGATGAAGGCATTGCTACCTGCATGTGCGTACGTCCGGGCATTGGAGTCATGGAATGTTTTTCTGCAAAGTCTGATAAAATTTCAGAGAGAGAAATAGCTTCTTTAATAAAAGTAAAAAGAAAATCTCTTGAATAAACCCGCAGGCAGGTAAGAACCT
>DAOWMA010000326.1 GCA_030643345.1 Spirochaetaceae bacterium | reverse complement strand
TCTCATTGGTTTCTGAATAGTTTTTTCTTCGTGAATATGAGCCACAAGACCAGGAACTCTGGCCATTATAAAAAAGGAATTAGCCAGCTCCGGCGCAATTTCCAACTCAAGCAGCAGTGCCGCAATAGCACCATCCACATTTATTGGAAGGTCCTTACCTATAGATTTCTGAATACCATCCTTAAGTCCTGTCAGTAAACGGACCCAGCTGTCTGAAAGACCAAATTCATCTGCAAAATCCAGTAATTTACCTGTCCTGGGGTCATTTTTATGAATTCTATGACCAAATCCCGGGAGTTTACGATTCTCATTTTTATATATATCTAAAAGTTTACCTACTACAGCAGTAAAGTCTCTTCCTGAATCCTGGGAACTATTTAAAATTTCTTTTAATTCCATAAGCATTCTCATGGAATTTTCTATTGCTCCACCATGATGCTCATTGATAGATAAAATACCTGCTGCAAGAGCACCATTATAAGGAGCCCCTGTAGATGCAGAAGTCAGAGCAGCCAGGGCTGATGGCGGAGTTACTCCATGATCTATACAGGAAACCAGCATAATATCCATCATTCTTCCTTCATTTACAGAAGGAAGTTCCCCTTTAAGCATTAGAAAAACCATATCCCCAAAGCTTCTTTTTCCCATAAGTTCATCTACACGATACCCGTGTATCCTAATCTCATCTTTCCTGATTTCTGTTATTTTTGTTTCCCATGGAGCTGTATTACTATTTACCTGCCCCTTATCCAACCTGCTATCTGACATAAGGAATCCCCAGTTTATCTAAAATTTTCTTTACCTCGCCTGCAATATCACTGATATCATCTACAACCACTGCACCAGCATCCCGAAGACTATCTACCTTCCCCTGATAGGTACCACGGTTACCTTCTATTATAGCACCTGCATGGGAAAACTGGGTACCCTCTTTTGCTCCCCTGCCTCCAATGTAGGCAACAACAGGCTTTGTAACTTTTCCAGAAACAAGAAGTTCTGCAACATCTTCCTCCTGGGAACCGCCAATTTCGCCAAGCAGTACTATTAATTTTGTTTCAGGGTCGTCCTGAAAAAGCTTAACTACTTCCGGATGAGGAAGACCGATTATAGAATCTCCGCCAACATGAACAATTGTACTTTGACCAATACCAGCCTGATTAATATAGTAGGCCGTTGAGGTTGTAAGACCTCCGCTTCTCGAGGTAATTCCAACTGGTCCGGACTTAAACCACTTCCTGACACTCGTCGCATTCCCTCCGATCATACCGAGAACACCTATCCCTGGTGATAAAACTCCAAGAGTATTGGGGCCTGTAAATTTTGCTCCATATTCCCCGGCTGCCCTTGCAATTGCCATTACATCATAAACAGGTACCCTGTCGGGAACAATTACAGCAAGTTTTACACCGGAAGCAAATGATTCAATAACTGCATTTTTTACCAGAGGCGCAGGAACAAAAACAACGGTTACATCAATGTTTCCATGGATTTTTACAGCTTCATTAACAGTGTCATAAACAGGCACCCCCCATACCCCCCGGCCCCCCTGTCCAGGAGTAACACCTGCAACAATATTGGTCCCAATATCGACCATTAGTTTTGTTCTGTCCCGACCTTCTCTTCCTGTTATTCCCTGTATAATAACTTTCCCGGATTTGCTAAGGAGTATGCTCATTATGAAACACCTCCTTCCAGACCCTCAATAGGAAGAAAAATCTTTCCTCCACCATTTCCTATAGCCAGACACTCTACCTCACAGGCAAGGCATTCAGTACACTTGCCGGATGCCGCTTCGGTCTTTGTAATATTCAGAACAGGGACTCCGTCTACTTCCTTAAGTATCCCACCCTGACATTCTTTAATACACACCTTCGATAAACAAGTTTTACATAATGAATAATCGAAACTTACAGTTCCCCCCGTAACAGTATCAAAACTATAATCAGATTTATGTGATTCAGGGTTAGTTATATCTTCTTCCCTCTCTTCTCTTCCCTCTTTCATCATCCGATCCATCTCGCCTGCACATTCGGTTACAGAAGTATCTTTTCCAAAACACTTTACACTGCAATTTAAGTCTTTAGTATAATCCTCTAAAATCCCGATTGCTTTATCTTCACTGTTTCCACCCAGTCTAAAAACAACAGGAAAGTCCGGATCTACTTCTCTCAATGCCTTTACAATACCTCTGGCACTATGAAACTGCTCCTGACTGGCAACACCGGAACCTGATCCAAAGTATCCGTCAATATTCTTTTGAGAAAGAATAATTTTTGCAGCCCGGTATATCTTTGAAGCCGGAGGATTTCCTGATGTATCGCAAAAATTAGCTACCTTGTACCCATAAGTCTGAAGTGCATCCATACTCATCATCGAGCCACCCCCTCCTGCTCCATGAAATCCAAGAACACCATCCCCTTTCTTAAAATCCTGCTCCATCTGTATAAAATAGAAAGTACCCCTGTAATCATCCTTTTCAACGGTCCAGGCAATTTTTTCAAGTTCAGTCGGAGGATGACCAAGCTCCCGGGCTATCTCAATACCAAATTCGGGATGTCTGAAAACAGCATAGTCATCAACTGTCATATGACAGTCAGCAGCAATAATCTTTCCCTCTTTAGTAAGAACAAGAGGATTGATCTCCAGACTTTTTGCTTCAGTGCGAAGAGCTGTTTTTATAAGAGAAATCAGATTCGAAGAAAGTGTATTTAATAGTTTACCTGAAATTCCTGTATTCTTTAATAATGGAATCAACTCAAAAGGAAGTGGTATTTTATCAGGATTGATATCCATAAAAAAAACTGATTCAGGATTTTTTAAAACAATCTCTTCTATCCCCGATCCTCCATTGGAACTAAAAACAAGTACAGGTACTCCCTTCTTTGAATCTACTGTTACACCGGCAAAAAATTCCCGATCAATATTTAACTTCTCTTCATATAGAAGAGTTTCGATTTTATAACCCTTGATTT
This sequence comes from Spirochaetaceae bacterium, assembly GCA_030643345.1. Lineage (GTDB taxonomy): Bacteria > Spirochaetota > Spirochaetia > B11-G9 > B11-G9 > JAJRQE01. Next base: position 348 of record DAOWMA010000326.1, on the reverse strand, counting down.
CCTGTTCAAGCATTTCTCTAATATCCGTACGCAATTCATCAGTAGTCTCAGGAAATTTGACAAGCCCCAAAGCGGCCCTACCGGTTGTAAAAACCTGGGCCTTTAATACTCCGGAACCCATTTCTTTAAATGCTTCTTCTGCTTCAAGATCAGATTTGATTAATCTACTAAGAGGAATTTTTAATCCGCCCGCCTCGAGCAGCTTCTTACCCTGATATTCAAAAAGTTTTGACATTTATTTCTCCGTGAATGTTATACTGCGGAAAAGGGTCCTTCCAGGTCCCAGCTTACCAAGTCCGACCATACCAGAAGGAAAGGCTTCTTTGTCTTCAAACCTGATAATCTCTT
>DAOWMA010000310.1 GCA_030643345.1 Spirochaetaceae bacterium | reverse complement strand
TACCAGTCCTTTTTCCTTACCCACACAATTTGATTTTAGTCCCTTTATTAAAGTTTTTACACACTACAATTTCCTTAGGTATACCATAAATTCCTTTATAGTTTCGGGAGTAGCAACGATTATCGCATTATTTCTTTTTTCCCTGGCAGCTTATGTATTTGCAAAGTATGAATTTCGGGGGAAAACGTTGTTTTACTCATTGTTTGTTTTAACTATGCTTGTTCCCGGATTTGCAAGGGCTCAGCCCATATTTTCCTTGGTTCTTAATCTTAATTTATATGATACAAGAACAGGATTGATTTTTGTCTATTTATCCGGAGGTATAGCGATGTCAATGTTTATTTTAAAAGCCGCATTTCTTACTATCCCCCGGTCCATGGATGAATCGGCACTTATTGACGGCGCAAGTTTCTGGCAGATATTCTGGAAAGTCAATCTCCCACTGGCAACTTCAGGTATGGCAACTGCCGGTGTGCTGATGTTTCTGGGTAACTGGAATGAATATTTTTACGCAATGCTGCTAACAGCAAGCCCGAGAATCCGTACTCTGCCCCTGGCATTGGGATTCTTTACAGAAACATTCTCATATAATTATACAGAGATGTTTGCCGCTTTAACAGTTGTTATTCTACCTGGAATAATTATCTATACTGCTTTTCAGGAAAAGGTCCAGCAGAGTATTGCTTCCAGCGGTACAAAAGGATAGAGGTCAGTTAATAGTGAATAGTGAATAGTGAACAGTGAATAGTGAACAGTGAATAGTGAATAGTGAACAGTGAATAGTGGAGAAGTGAAAGTTTTGTTTTGAGGAGTACATCTGTGAGTATTGCATACAATATTGGAAAAGAAAAATATTTGAACTGGGTTGTTGCGGAAACTGATTTTGTTTCTGAAAACTCTGCTAAATTTGAAACTATATTTTCTCTTGGAAATGGTTACATGGGTCTCCGGGCTGTGGCGGAAGAGGGATCTCCAGGGGAAGTGAGGGGCTGCTATGTTGCCGGGTTATTTGATAAATTCCCGGGAGAGGTTACGGAACTGCCAAATATTCCGGATTGGACAAAGATCGAAATAAAACTTGATGGAGAATTATTCAGTCTTTGCAGCGGAGAAGTTTTGTCCTGTCAGAGGCAGCTGAATATGAGGAATGGCGAGCTTGTCAGGAATGTTGAATGGATGAGTCCTTCCGGGAAAAAGACAAAACTGATATTCAGACGGTTTGTATCGATGTGCGATCTGAATGCTGCAGCTATACAGATAGAGATCTGTGCTGTTAATTATGCAGGCATCATCGAAATTATTTCTGGAATTGATGGTCAGGTTTCCAACAGTGGAGTGCAGCATTTTAAAGAGGGTTATTTTAGAATGTATAAGGATGGGATTGTTTCAGCCACATCCAGAACTCAGGAATCGAATATAGGGCTTTCTGTTGCTGTAAAACATCTCTTTTCCCTGGAGGGTAAAGAGACAGTAGAAACAGAACAGGTCAGAACCGGAAGACGTCAGATTTTTCTCACTTCCACCCATGAAATTAAAGAGGGTCAAACATTATGTATGGAGAAACTGGTTATTATTAGTTCAAGCCGGGATATCGAATTCAGGAAGGCTGATGGAATATCAGATAAAAAACTTGAAAAATATACAGTAGGGAAACTTAAAGTAACTGCTGGTCTTGGCTATAATGAACTTTTCGATAACCACAAAGCTGAATGGGGTAGAATATGGGAAACGAATGATATATCCATTGACGGTCCCGATTTTGATCAGCTTGGAATTCGATTTTCCATCTTCCATATCCATCAGATGACTCCGGCCCATGACGAACGAATAGGTATTGCCGCCAAGGGACTTTCAGGAGAGGGGTATAAAGGCCACGCCTTCTGGGACACTGAGATTTTCCTTCTGCCTGTTCATGTTTTTACCTCACCGGAAACAGCTAAAAATCTTCTCCTATACCGTTACGGGACTCTTGCAGGCGCAAGAAAAAAGGCCATGGATAACGGTTTCAAGGGAGCAATGTATTCCTGGGAATCAGCGGATACCGGAGATGAAGAAACACCAAAATGGGGAGCTGTTGATATAGAAACAGGAGAGCAGATAAGAATTTGGAGCGGTGATCTGGAAATCCATATTACAAGCGATGTTGTATACAGCATCTGGCAGTACTTTGAGGCAACACAGGACTATGATTTTATGTTCAGGTATGGGTTGGAGATCATGCTGGATACCTCCCGCTTCTGGGCAAGCCGTCTGGAATATAATAAAGGGAAAGACCTGTATGAGATTAATGATGTAATGGGGCCTGATGAGTACAGTGAACACATAGATAATAATGCGTTTACAAATTACATGGTTACCTGGCAGATGAACAAAACCCTGCAGTTTTCTGAATGGGTCATGAAGAATAAAGCGGAAGTCTGGGCAGGAGTTACTTCCAGGTTAAACCTTTCCATGAGCGAACTTGATGACTGGAAAGGAAAGGCAGAGAAAGTATATTTCCCTATGGATAAAGATACCGGATTTATACATCAGTATGATGGTTTTACTGATAAGAAGATGATCGACCTTTCCAAATACAGGGGGAAGGTTGGTGCTATTCTGGAAGATTACAGCTGGGAAGATGTGGTCCATAGTCAGGTCCTTAAACAGGCTGATGTAGTAATGCTTCTCTATCTTGCAGGGAATAATTTTTCCAAAGAAACAAAAAAGGTAAACTGGGACTATTATGAACCCAAAACTCTTCACGATTCCTCGTTGAGCGCAGGTATGCATTCAATTGTAGCAGCTGATATGGATGATGTGGGAAAGGGATACGAGTATTTTCAGGAATCCATACGGATTGATCTTGGTGAAAATATGCAGAGCTGTGATACTGGACTTCATGCGGCATCCCACGGAGGGAACTGGCAGGCTGTTGTAAACGGCTTCGGCGGAGTCCGTATTACAGGCGATGGGACTTTAAGGATCAATCCTCATCTTCCCGAAGAGTGGAACAGCCTTAAATTTAATATTACCTGGCGGGGAATAGTGTGTTGTATCGATGTTACTAAAAAGGATTTGTTTATAAAACCTTTATCAGCTATAGATAAACCTTTCAAAGTGAAAGTGTATGGGGGAAAGTATCTTCTGGACAGTTCCGAAGGGGTGAAAATTGAATATTAAGGTATTTGAGACAGCAAAAGATACAGAAAAAAAATTAACACCCGGTTCTTTAAGAATAACAGAAAATTATACTGCTGTAAAAAAAACTGAAGTACATATTGTAAGCAGTAAAACTTATCAGAACATAATTGGTTTCGGTGGAGCTTTTACTGAATCAGCAGCACATGTCTATGCCGGTCTGGATGATTTTAAGAAACAGGATGTTATAGAGGCATATTTTGATAAAGAAAAAGGGAATGCCTATAATTTTGGCAGGCTGGCAATTCACAGCTGTGATTTTTCATCCGGTAATTATTGCTATGTTGATGAAAATGATACCGATTTAGCATCATT
>DAOWMA010000177.1 GCA_030643345.1 Spirochaetaceae bacterium | reverse complement strand
TGTCCAATTGATGCTGAATGCCGGTTTACAGATGAAGTACCTGATTACAAAGGCATATTTGTAAAAGATGCAGATAAGGCAATTATTAAACGACTGAAAGACGAAGGTAAACTGGTTAAAAGAGAAAACTATCTTCATAGTTATCCCTTTTGCTATCGAACAAAAGAACCTCTTATTTACAGAGCAATTTCATGTTGGTTTGTTGATATATCTAAAATTAAAGAAAAAATGATAGCTGCAAACAATCAGGTTAATTGGGTCCCTTCACATATAAAAACAGGAAGGTTTGGTAAGTGGCTTGAAGGTGCAAGGGACTGGGCAATAAGTAGAAATCGTTACTGGGGTAATCCTATACCTATATGGAAGTGTGATGGTTCCGATTATATGGAAGTAATTGGTTCCAGGGAAGAATTGAAAGAGAAATCAGGGATAATGGTTGATGATCTGCATAAACATTTTGTGGATGAAATAACATGGTCCAGTCCTGACGGTAAAGGAACTATGAGAAGAATACCGGATGTCCTTGACTGTTGGTTTGAATCAGGAGCTATGCCTTATGCACAGGTCCATTATCCATTTGAGAATAAAGAATGGTTTGAAAATCATTTTCCGGCAGACTTTATTTCTGAAGGGCTGGATCAAACCAGAGGTTGGTTTTATACATTAACTATACTTGCGGCAGCTCTTTTCGATAAGCCTGCTTTTAAGAATGTAATTGTAAACGGTCTGGTCCTGGCAGAAGATGGTAAAAAAATGTCTAAATCTGAGAGAAACTTTTCAGACCCTAAAGATATAATTGATACTTTTAGAGCTGATGCTCTGCGGATGTTTCTTATGAATTCTGCTGTTGTAAAAGGAGAGGACCTTAAATATTCTGATGAAGGAATTAAAGATGTTCTTAAAGGGTTTATAATTCCTTTCTGGAATGCGTATAGTTTTTTTGTAACCTATGCCAATATCGATGATTTTAAACCTAATGGTGTACCAAAGGAACCGGATAATCCTCTTGACAGATGGATACTTTCAGAGGCTGAATCCCTGATATCTGAAGTTACGGAACAACTTGACAAGTATGAACTTTCCGGAGCTTTGGATTATATTGTTCGATTTGTCGATCTGCTTAATAACTGGTATATAAGACGGTCCCGAAGAAGATTCTGGCGATCTGAGAACGATGTCGATAAATTACAGGCATACGAAACACTTTATTCAGTAATTATGACTACAATTCATGTGGCTGCTCCTTTTATACCTTTTATTACCGAAGAGATTTATCAGAATTTAAAAACAGAGAGTATGCCCGAATCACTCCATCTTTCAGATTATCCAGTCGCAAATAGTGAAATTCGTGATCCGGAGCTGGAAAAAAAGATGGAAATAACAAGACAGGCCGTTTCCATGGGCAGGGCCCTTCGAAGTATTCATTCCCTTAAAATCAGACAGCCTCTTAAATCCTTATATATTGTTACAAGAGATAAAAAGGAAAGGGCCGTCCTTAGGGAGATGGAAGATATCATAATTGAAGAACTGAATGTTAAGGATGTAATATTCAAAGAAAATGAAGAAGACCTTGTTGAATACAAAGCTAAAGCTAATTTCAAAGTTCTTGGAAAAACCTTAGGTAAAAATATGAAGGCTGCAGCAGAAAAAATTGAAAAGCTTTCCATGATGGAGATTCAAAGCCTTCTGGATGGTGCAACTCTTCATCTTGATTATGATTCAGGAGAACTTGAGCTTAAAGAGGAAGGAATTGTTATTCAGAGATTTGAGAAAGAGAATCTGAAGGTCCTTAATGAAGGGTCCCTGACTGTTGGACTGGATAGTGAAATTACCGAAGAGCTTCTTAAGGAAGGTACTGTACGTGATATTGTGCGCAGTATTCAAAATCTTAGAAAGGAACGAAATCTTGAAGTTACCGATAGAATTAACTTAAAACTATCAGGACCAGATTGGTTAAAGGTTGCGGTTGATTCTTTTAAGGAACATCTTCTAACAGAAACTTTGGCCGATAATCTTGTATGGGAAAAAACAGAGAAATCTGTAGAGCTTAACTGGGGTGATGTTAATTGTTTTATAGATCTATCAAGAGTTAACCAGGTGTAGATTTTAATGATACAATTTTATAATTACAGGCTGAAAATATTTGTTATTTTTATGCTTGTCAGTTATGCCTTCACATTTACCGGATGCCGTACAGGCCCCGATTTTGCTGTGCAGAATTATCCGGGGGTAATTGCAGATGACGGTAAGCTGCTGGTTTATTTTAATCTTTCAAGGGATAGTATTATTTTGAATAAATTTATATCCAGGTATTCTGCAGAAGATCTGTCATCTGTAATCGATAGAACAGAAAGACTTTCTTTGGCGATTGACAGTCTGGGTCCGGATACAAAATTTACTATACTGGCAGAGGGAAACTATCCAAAAACATTTGCAAATCTTGCCATCGGTAGAGAAGAAAACTGGATTAAACATAAAGATAATTACATCTGGTGGGAGAATAGAGTAGAAAAGAGCTATGTTTCTGTTCCAACAAGGTCTGTTGCTCTAATTTCCAATAATGATATACATACAGGGTTATCCTATATCGAGTCGGGAAATAGAAATTTTATTCCTGAGTATGTGAAAACTGAATTTGACCAGGCAGCGGTAATAATTTATTCACATTCTCCTGCTCCAAAGTTATATGAATCCCTGAATATACCTGACGAAAGAATGTCAGTGCAGGAACTCTTTTTTATTATTCGAAAAGATTGTGATGATTACAGTATTTCAGGAGTACTTGAATTTTTAGATGAATCTGATGCAAAAATATTTTCCACTGTTTTAAAATTGGGTTTACTCCTTAAGCTTAGGGAAACAGGTAAGACTTCTGTTATGAAAATAGTTCATGATGGACATATTGAAGCTGTAAAGAACAGTATTATTATTGATAATATTTTGCTCAATCCTGAAGAGATTATTGAACTAACAGCTGGAAGCAGCAGCTGTTTACAGGGAAACTAGTATGAAAATAGGTATAGTGGATTATGATGCAGGTAATCTAAGGAGTGTTGAAACTGCCCTGAATTATTTGGGTGCAGATTATTTTATTTCCAGTAATCAGGATGACCTTATTAAGAGTGATAAACTTATATTTCCTGGAGTAGGGGAAGCCGGATATTCTATGAGAGTGCTTAAAGAGAGAGGTCTGGATAATTTACTAAAGGATTATTTTAAGTCCGGCAAACCCATCTTTGGTATATGTCTTGGTTGTCAGATAGTTCTTGATTCTTCAGAAGAGAGTAATACTCCATGTCTTGGACTCGCCCCGGGAATCTCCAGGGAGTTTTCTCATTCCATGGGTTTAAAAATTCCACATATGGGATGGAACCAGGTTAAACAGCAGGGGAAACATTATATTTTTAAGGATGTCCCGGATTCTGCCTCTTTTTATTTTGTACACTCCTATTATCCTGAGCTAAGGTTACCGGAATATGGTATTTCCTCTACTGAATATGGGATTACTTTTACTTCAGGTTTTTCAGTGGAAAATCTTGTAGCGGTCCAGTTCCATCCGGAGAAATCAGGTCCCCATGGACTCAAAATTCTTGATAATTTTATTAAAGGACTGGATTGATGCTTCAGAAAAGAATAATTGTATGTCTTGATGTCAGAGACGGGAAAACTACAAAGGGTATTAAGTTTAAAGGAAATATCGATATCGGAGATCCTGTCAGAATGGCAGAGGATTATTACAGGCAAGGTGTTGATGAGCTTGTTTTTTATGATATAACAGCCTCTTCTGAAAAAAGAGGTATAATGATAGATGTTGTACAAAAAGTAGCAGAAAAGATATTTATCCCCTTCTCTGTAGGTGGTGGAATTAGAACTTTAGAGGATATGAAAAAAGTAATTCTTGCCGGAGCAGAAAAGGTTAGTGTTAACAGTGCAGCAGTACTTGATCCTGACATTATTTCGCAGGGAGCATCACATTTCGGAAAGCAGTGTATCGTTGTTGGTATGGACGTAGCGGCGGATAAAGGTAAACCTTCCGGTTACGGCATTGTAATAAACGGCGGAAGAACACCTGTTGATCTTGATGCTTTTGAATGGGCAAAAAAAGTTGAATCCCTTGGTGCTGGAGAGATTGTTCTTAACTCAATTGATGCAGACGGAACTAAAGAAGGATATGAACTGCAGTTAACAAAAATGATTTCTGAAGGAGTAGGTATTCCTGTTGTAGCATCAGGTGGCGCGGGTACCCCCCGGCACCTTGTTGATGTTTTTAAAAAAGGCAGTGCAGATGCTGCACTTATTGCCTCAATGGTCCATATAGATGGGTACACTGTTGAAGGAATCAAAGAATTTCTTAAAAAAGAGGATATTCCTATTCGATTATGATCAAATTTTAATATATGGGTTCTTGATTTTTACATACAATTATCTATATATTATGTTTATATATTAAAATTTCAATAACTCATCGGAGAGATGTTATGCCAACATATGATTATAAATGTGAAAGTTGTGGAAAGGTTTTTGAATATTTTCAATCAATGTCTGAAGAACCTATGACTGAATGTCCTGAATGCAAAGGTCCGTTAAAGCGTCTGATAGGCGGGGGACTGGGGGTTATTTTTAAAGGGAGTGGTTTTTACGTAACAGACAATAAAAGTAAAAACAGCGGCAATGGTGTTTCAAAGGTCGCACATCCGGATAAACCAGGGAAATCCGGACCTACCCCGGCAAAAAAGACCGAACCAAAAAAAGAGACAGTTTTATCGTAGAGATGTGTTTTATTGTAGAGACGTAGCGTGCTATATAGCACGCTACGTCTCTACAATTACAACAATCATATCTCTACGGTTTAAAATAGATCCTTTCTGCCTTCTCTGCTGCCTCTTTTAATAGATTTTCTCCCTTCAGCAGAATAAAAGATTTTTTCAATTTTTCTCTGTCAGGATTTACCAGAGGGTGTTTAGGAGAAAAAATCGTACAGCAATCCTCAAATGGAAGAATAGATGTCTCAAAAGTGTTTATAGATTTTGCAATTTTTATTATATCTTCTTTGTCCATACCTATGAGTGGTCTGAATATTGTTAAATCTGTTTCACTCCCGGTGTATCTTATACTTTCGACAGTCTGGCTTGCTACCTGGCTGAGAGATTCCCCTGTTACAAGACAGATATTACTTCTGTTTTTGGATATTAATTCTGCAATTTTAACCATTCCTGCGCGCATTAGAAGCGTAATTTCCTCTTCCCTTGCTTTTTGTTTGAGCAGAAGCTGAAAATCTGTGAATGAAACCACAAAAAGGCTTAGTCCGGATAGATAAGGAGCAATTTTTTCTGCCAGTGATTTAACCTTTAAAAGAGCATCATCTGATGTATATGGGTAGGCATGGAAATATACAGCATCCATTCTAAGACCTCTTTTAGCCATCAG